>JBAWAM010000925.1:0-1875 GCA_049589315.1 Myxococcaceae bacterium | reverse complement strand
TCCAGGAGACCGTCCGCCTCGTCGAGGCGACCGGCCGGCGGATCATCGCGCGCGCCGGCGACGTACGGGACCAGGCGGCGCTCGACGCAGTCGTCGCCGAGGGAGTGAAGGCGTTCGGCGGCATCGACATTATCGTCTCGAACGCCGGCATCGCGAACCAGAGCGGCGTGCTCGAGCTGACCGACGCGCAGTGGCAGCACATTCTCTCGGTCAACCTGGTCGGTGCCTGGCACGCGGTGAAGGCCGTCGTGCCCGGCATGATCGAGCGCGGCCGCGGCGGCTCCGTCATCTTCATCAGCTCGACCGCGGGGCTCATCGGCGCGCCGAACCAGGCGCATTACACCGCGTCCAAGCACGGCCTGCAGGGCCTGATGGGCACGATGGCCAACGAGCTCGGCAAGCACAACATCCGGGTGAACACCGTCAATCCGGGCATGGTGAACACCGAGATGGCGATGAACGAGCGGCTGCTCAAGGCCTACATACCCGGCGTGGAGAACCCGACCCTCGACGACGTCGCGCGCGTCTTCGGCGGCCTCGCGCTCCTGCCGGTCGCCTGGGTCGAGCCCGAGGACGTCGCCAACGCGGTCCTGTGGCTCGCCTCGGACGAGTCGCGCTTCGTCACCGGCATCTCCATCCCCGTCGACGCGGGCCTGCTCGCGAAGTTCTGACCGTGCCATGAAACGTTGACGCCGCGCAGGACGGAGGCGTGTATGTCTCCGCACATGAGCTCCTCGTCCGGTGAAGCCGATCCCTCCCTCATCGACGCGCTCGAACTCGCGCGAAGGTTGGGCACCGATCCCGAGAAGGGTCTGAGCGCCGAGGAAGCCGCGCGCAGGCTCGCGTCGGAGGGCCCGAACGAGCTTCAGGCAGCGGCGAAGATCCCCGCCTGGCGCAAGGTGTTGGCGCAGTTCGAGAACCCGCTGATCTATCTGCTCCTCGTCGCGGTGGTCGTCTCGATGGGCGCGTGGATCGCGGAGGGCGCTCATGGCTGGCCGGTCGACGCGGCGGTCATCCTGCTCATCGTGATCATGAACGCGGTGCTCGGTTACGTGCAGGAGGCCCGCGCCGAGAACGCGGTCGCGGCCCTGCAGCGGATGACGGCTGCCACCGCGGCCGTGATTCGGGACGGGGAGCTCACGCGTATCCCTACCCGGGAGCTCGTGCGCGGTGATCTGCTCCTCCTCTCCGAAGGGGACACGGTCAGCGCGGACGCTCGATTGATCTCCGCCACCGCGCTGAAGATCTCCGAGGCCTCGCTGACGGGAGAGAGCGAGGCGGTCCTCAAGAATGCGAAGACCCTCCCGGCGCCCGCCCCGCTCGGGGATCGGCTGGACATGGTGTTCAACGGGACGGCGGTGGCCCAGGGCGTGGGCCGCGCGGTGGTGACCGCCACCAGCATGGCCACCGAAATGGGCCACATCGCCGGGCTGCTCCACGCGACGAAGGAGGAGCCGACCCCGCTGCAGCGCGAGGTGGAGCACGTGGGTCGCATGCTGGGCATTGCCGTCGTGGCGATCGCCGCAATCGTCATGGCGACCATCCTCCTCACCTCGGACATCCGCGGCGCGGAGGATCTCGTCACGGTGCTGTTGCTCGGCGTCTCGCTCGCGGTGGCCGCCGTTCCGGAAGGGCTGCCGGCGATCCTCTCGGTGGTGCTGGCGATCGGCGTGCAGCGGATGGCTGCCCACAAAGCCATCGTGAAGAAGCTCAACTCGGTGGAGACGCTCGGCTCCGCGTCGGTGATCTGCTCGGACAAGACCGGCACCCTCACCCGGAGCGAGATGACCATCGAGCGGGTGGTGACCGCTTCGGGCGAGACCCGCGTGACCGGCGTCGGCTATCGACCGGAGGGGCGCGTCGAACACGACGGCG
>JBAWAM010000924.1:0-1507 GCA_049589315.1 Myxococcaceae bacterium | reverse complement strand
TGGAGCGGCCTCTCAGGCTGGCAGAATCTGAACCCCACCCTCTCGGACAACGTGGAGTCGCTGCACATCGCCAACGTGGACGGCCTGCCCGGCGACGACATCCTGCGCTACGTCGCGACCAGCGACCTCACCGGCCGGTGGGACATCTCCTCGGGAGGCCGGACCGGCTGGCGGACGCTGGCGACGTTCTCGTGGCCGGACACGAACCCCAACAGCTTCTTCCAGCCCGCCAGGTTGGCGCGCTCGTTCGTGGGCAACTTCAACGAGTGGAACAACGAGGACATCCTGCTGCTCGACCACGAGCGGGTCAGCCGGCTCTTCAGCGATGGGCATTCGAACTTCGGCATCCACAGCATGTGGCACCGCTGAGCAGCTCCGGGCGTCGGTCAGCCCGTTCTGAGGCGCCTGCGCTGAAAAGGCAGCGCGGGCTCGGCGTGACGGGAGGGAGCTTCGCGCTGAATCGGCGTGACCGGAGTTCCGCTTCGGGTGGTTGGGCGTGGCATGCGCCGTGAATTGCTGCTCCGCATGAACTCGACCCGATCGCTCCTGCTCTCCGCCGTGCTGCTGTGCCTCTCCGCTCCCTCCGCGTTCGCCCAGACCGCGGGCGAGACGGTCTCGCTGGGACTCGTCAGCAGCAGCCAGTGCGGCACCGGCGGCGCCGAGGTCCGCCGGCTGGACCGCGGGCCGGAGGGTGCGTACTCGCCCAGCTACGCGCCCTACGTCGTCCCGGCCGGGTTCCTTTTGGAGGTGACCGACCTGCAATACGAAGTCGCCGGATTGAGCGGCCCGGGCGCGCCTGCCGTGCTCAGCCTCTGGACGCGCGACCGCGCCACTGGGCTGACGAACGACGGCATCTGGCACAAGCACGCGTACGACCAGCACTACGAGGCCGGCGACGACGGCGCGTACCGCCTCGAGTACCGCATCAGCGCACGCTGGAGCACCTACCACGTGCAGCTGCAGAGCGGCCTCCAGGTCTCCTCGCGCAGTCGGCTGTGCGTGACGGTGCAGAGCCCACGATTCCAGAACCTGAGCTTCCGCGCGCGTCTGGTGTCCGCGCCCTCGAGCGGGAGCACGGTCGGCGGGAGCACGGTCGGCGGAGGGGTCATCGGCGGCGTCTTCAAGTCGCCCTGACGGCATCCAGCGCCGCGGTCCGCTCATCGAGTCACGCCTGCAGCGCGAGCGCGAAGGGCAGCACGGCAGACGGTCCGGCCTTGCGGAGGAGGCGGCCGGTCACGGTCAGGGTCCAGCGGCTGTCGACCAGATCGTCGACGAGGAGGACGGGGCGGCCCTTGAACTGCTCGAGCCGGCTCGCCAGCGCGGCGTCGATCCCGAAGCGATCCCACACGCCCGCGAGCCGATAGGCGCTGTTGCCGCCAGGTCCGCCCGAAGGACCGCCCCCGCGGTGCCCCAGCGTTCCCAGATAGGGAAGGCGACCGGCACCGGCCAGGCCGCTGGCCACCGAGTCGATGAGCAGCGGGTGCCGGGCGGAGGGCACCGCCAACAC
>JBAWAM010000923.1:0-2952 GCA_049589315.1 Myxococcaceae bacterium | reverse complement strand
GAGGGGCGGGTCACCGCGGCGGTGGAGCGCGCCCGCGCCGCGGTCGCGACAGCAGTCCCGGGAGGACGGGTGGTCGCGGCGGGCGTTCCCCTGTACGCCGAGGCCGCCGCAACCCAGGCGAGCCGGGAGATGTCGACGATCGGCCTGGGCTCCCTTGTCGCGGTGCTGCTCCTGGTCTGGATGACCTTCCGGTCGCTGCGGCCCATCGTGTTGGTCGGGGTCTCGCTGATCGTCGGCACCGCGGTCGCGGTGTGCACCACGGCGCTGATCTTCGACCGGGTCCATCTGCTCACGCTGGTGTTCGGCGCCACGCTGGTCGGCGTCGCGGAGGACTACGGGTTCCACTACTTCGCCGCGCGCGCGGGAAAGGCCGCGGCGGAGCGTCACAGCGTGATGCGCTCGTTGCTGCCCGGAATGGCCCTCGCGCTGCTCACCAGCGTGGTGGCCTATCTCGCGCTGGGGCTGGCGCCCTTTCCGGGCCTGCGCCAGATGGCGGTGTTCGCCGCGGCGGGACTGGTTGGCGCCTTCCTCACCGTGATCTGCTGGGTTCCCTTCCTCGACCGCGGCGATCTCCGGATCACGCGCTTCGCCCAGCGGTTCTCGGCGTCGCTCGCCCACTGGCCCCGGTTCACGCCCGGACTGCGGACGTGGCTGTCTCTTGGAGCCCTCCTCGTGATCGCGCTCGGCGGGATCTCGCGGTTGGAGACCCGCGACGACGTGCGCCAGCTGCAGAACGCGCCCGCGAACCTCATCGCTGATCAGCGGGAGCTGGGGAGACTGCTGGGGCTGCCCAGCCCGGCCCAGTTCTTCATCGTCGAGGGTGACGACGCGGAGCAGACCCTGTCCCGCGAGGCCGCGCTGAAGACCCGGCTGGATGCGCTCGTGGCAGACGGAGCGCTGACAGGCTACCGCGCGGTCTCGGACTGGCTCCCCTCCGGTGCGCAGCAGCAGGCGGATCAGGCGCTGAGCGCCGAGGCGGAGAAGAAGGCGCTGGCCGCGGTCGCCGCGGTGACGGGGGAGACGATCGCCCGCGCCGGGTTCGCGCCGGGCGTGCTCAGCGTGGACACGTTCCTCGACAGCCCGGCGGCGCAGGCGATCCGGCAACAGTGGCTGGGCCCGCTCGGCGACAAGCACTTCAGCGTGCTGATGCTGCGCGGCCTGAACGACCCCTCGATGCTTCCCCGCCTGGCCCGGACCGCGGACGGACTTCAGGGCGTGCGCTGGGTGGACAAGACCGAGGAGATCTCCCGCCTGCTCGGGCGGTATCGCCGGATCATGGGGGGCCTGCTCGTCGCGGGCTACCTCGGAGTGCTGGCGCTGCTCTGGGCCCGGTTCCGACGCCACGCGTGGCGCGCCTGGGTCCCCACCGTGTTGGGGACGGTGGTGACGCTCGGCGCGTTCGGCTGGCTGGGCGAGCCGCTGCAGCTCTTCGCGGTGCTGGGGCTGGTGCTCCTGCTGGGCATGGGGGTCGACTACGGGATCTTCCTGCTCGAGCACCCCGGCGACGGCTCCGCGTGGCTCGCCGTAGCGCTCGCCGGCGTCAGCACGCTGCTCTCGTTCGGCCTGCTGGCGCTCTCGGCGACCCCTGCCCTCCACTCCTTCGGCCTCGCCATGCTGATCGGCGAGGTGTCGATCTGGCTGCTCACCCCTTGTTTCAGAATTCCTCGCCTCGAAAGCCACTCAAGCCACACATGAAGACCGAACAGACTGAAATCTTGATCATCGGCGCAGGTCCCTCCGGATCGGTCGCCGCAGGACTCCTGCGAAAGCAGGGGCGTCAGGTGCTGATTCTCGAGAAGGAGCAGTTTCCCCGCTTCTCCATCGGCGAGAGCCTGCTGCCGCAGAGCATGGAGTACATCGAAGAAGCCGGCATGCTCCGGGACGTCGTCGAGGCGGGCTTCCAGTTCAAGAACGGAGCGGCCTTCGCGCGGGGTGACGAGCACTCCGAGTTCGACTTCCGCGAGAAGTTCTCGCCGGGATGGGGCACGACGTATCAGGTGGAGCGGGCGCGCTTCGATCACGTGCTGGCGAAGGCCGCGGAGCGCATGGGCGCGACCCTTCGCTTCCGCCACGAAGTGACCGCGATCGACGTCGATCGCGAGAGGCCGCTGGTGACCGTGCGCTCGCCCGAAGGTGAGACCTACTGCGTCGAGGCCCAGTTCCTGCTCGACGCGAGCGGCTTCGGGCGCGTGCTGCCGCGGTTGCTGAAGCTGGAGACCCCGTCGAACTTCCCGGTCCGCGGCGCGCTGTTCACCCACGTCGAGGACCGCGTGGCGCCGGGGACCTTCGACCGGAACAAGATCCTGATCTCCGTGCATCCCCTGGACAAGGAGGTGTGGTTCTGGACCATCCCGTTCTCGAACGGCCGGACCTCGCAGGGCGTGGTGGCCAGGCCCGAGTTCCTCGACCGCTACCAGGGGACGGACCTCGAGCGGCTCCAGGCGATCGTGGCGGAGACTCCAAACCTCTCCTCGCTCCTGAAGGACGCGGTGTGGGACACGCCGGCGCGGCGGATCACGGGCTACTCCGCGAACGTGAAGTCGCTCTGGGGACCGGGCTTCGCGCTGCTGGGCAATGCGGGCGAGTTCCTGGATCCGGTGTTCTCCTCGGGCGTGACCATCGCCTTCAAGTCGGCCAGCCTCGCCGCCGCCGCGCTCGCGCGGAAGTTCGCGGGTGAGACGGTGGACTGGGAGAACGAGTACGCGAGGCCGCTGAAGGCGGGCGTCGAGACGTTCCGGAACTTCGTCGAAACCTGGTACACCGGCGGCCTGCAGCAGATCATCTTCTACCGGAAGCAGACGCCGGAGATCCGGCGGATGATCTCGTCCATCCTGGCCGGCTACGCGTGGGACAAGAAGAACCCGTACGTCGCCGAGAGCAGGCGGCGGCTCGCGGTGCTCGAGGAACTGTGCGCGGCCTGATCGCTGGCGCCGTGCTCCTGGCGCCGCTCCT
>JBAWAM010000922.1:0-1613 GCA_049589315.1 Myxococcaceae bacterium | reverse complement strand
GGGCACATCCCGATCATCGGCGAGCTCTTCAAGAGCCGCTCATTCGATACGAACAAGCGCGAGCTGGTGATCTTCGTGACGCCGCGGATCGTGAACCCGGACAGCGACAAGATCCGCACGATCATCGAAGACGTGAAGGCCCGGTACAAGCAGGCGCGCTCTGAGGTGAGTTTCAATATCTTCGATTGAGGCGGGCCACGGCAGCGGTGGAACGGGCTCCGCGGAGATTCTGGGCGGGTCGGCAGTTGGCAGTTCGCAGTTTGCAGTCGGGTGGCGCGATCTGGAATGACGCGTCAGATCGAGCAGGTAGCCTCCTTCGTGCTGTGACGGGCGAGGGGGGTCGTGGGTGCAGGACTATAAAGAGCTCGAGGTTTGGCGCCGCGCGCACAAGGTCGTGCTGACGATCTATTCGCAGACGCGCTCCTTTCCCTCTGACGAGCGGTTCGGAGTCACCTCCCAGCTTCGTCGTGCTGCGATGTCGATACCCACGAACCTCGCGGAAGGCTGCCGTCGCGCGTTCGGGCGCGAGTACAGCCAGTACGTGAACGTGGCCCAGGGCTCGCGTTCGGAGGTTCAGTACCTCGTTCAGCTTGCAGCGGACCTCGGTTACCTCGACCGCAAGACGGCCTCGGAGCTCTACTCCGAACTCGAAGAGATCGGCCGGATGCTCCACCGGCTCCGCGAGAGCATCAACCGTACCGCCTCGCTTCAACCGTCACGTTGAAACAGCCCCGCGCACCGTGAGACCGAGCGCATCCGCCTGCTGACTGCGAACTGCCAACTGCCGACCCCGCGGCACTGCTCCCACGCCGCACCCGGCACACAACCGCCGCACTGCCATCACGCCCGCCCGTGCTAGCATCACGCCATGTTCCTCATCACGCTCGCCGAAAAGGGCGGAGGCTCTGAAAAGCTTCAGATCGAGAAGAACGAGGTGACCATCGGCCGCCTCGACGGGAACGACATCGTCCTCGCCAAGGGGAATGTGTCCAAGTACCACTCGAAGATTGTCCTCAAGGACGGCAAGTTCATCGTCGTGGACATGAAGTCCACCAACGGCACCTACGTGAACGGCAAGAAGATCGCCGCTCCCCAGGTCATCCGCCCCTCCGACAAGATCTACATCGGCGACTACATCCTCAACGTCGAGCCGCTCCAGGAGATGGTCACCCGCGCCGCTCCTCCGATCGAAGAGGGCTACGACGACGAGCCGGACTACGACGACGAGGAGGGCTACGAGGAAGGGGACGACGAGCAGGATTACGACGACCCTGAACCGGAACCGGACCTGGAGCTCACCCGCGGCCCGGCCCCGTCTGCGGATCGCTCCCGCATGCCGGCCTCCATGGCCGCCGCGCTCGCCAGGAACAAGCGAAAGGCGGACCCGCGCATCGAGATGATGACGCGCCTGCAGAAGGACATCCACGACCGGCTGATCGAATACCTCGACCTGCGCCGGCTCGACATGGACCGGCTCGGCGACGAGGAGCTCTGGCGCCGCACGGAAAAGGCCATCCGCGACATCCTCGACCAGATGGACGCGGACGGGGAGATCCCGGACGACGTCGACCGGGAAGAGCTGCTCACGGACGTGCTCAATGAAGCGCTCGGCC
>JBAWAM010000921.1:0-5989 GCA_049589315.1 Myxococcaceae bacterium | reverse complement strand
CCGTTCCTGTCGGACCAGCGCTTCGATGCGGGAGGTGAGCGCAGCCGAGCTGAGGTCGGAGAGTGCTTCGCTACCACGCGTTTTCCAGCGCATTTCCGAGGCCCCTGGCGGGCGCCTGGAGCCTCGAACGGAAGCCCGCGCGAGGCGCCGTACAGACTGGGGGGCACTTCGGAGCAGCAGGGGGCCATCCCGTTCGCGAGAACAGGCGTTACGGAGGGGCATTCACGCGGACGTCGTTCACAGGGCAGACCCCGTCAAGAAGATCCTCATTGGCGTTTCGGCCAATACCGCGTGAAGCCCGGGCGTCACAGGCAGGGTCTGCCGGATCGGGTCACGAGCAGGCACGGGAGCCGATGCACAGCGGCCCGCCACCTTCCCTATGTTCACCCGTCATGGGACGACTGATCGACGGCGTGTGGACGACGGAAGGCTACCGCTCCGACGAGAAGGGCCGGTTCAAGCGGGAAGCGACCACCTTCCACGGGCGCATCACTGCGGACGGGAGCTCCGGCTTCCCCGCCGAGGCAGGTCGCTACCACCTGTACGTATCGCTCGCGTGTCCATGGGCGCACCGGACCCTGATCCTGCGCAAGCTCAAGGGGCTCGAGGAGGCGATCACCGTCTCCGTGGTGGATCCGTACATGGGTGAGAACGGGTGGTACTTCTCCGACTACCCCGGATCGACGCGGGACGAGGTGAACGGCGCCGAGTACCTCTGGCAGGTCTACGTGAAGGCGCAGCCCGGGATCACCGCGCGGGTGACCGTCCCCATCCTCTGGGACAAGAGAACGAGCGCCATCGTCAACAACGAGTCCCGCGAGATCGCGCGGATGCTCGACACCCAATTCGACGCGATCGCGCGAAACAAGGTGAGCCTGTATCCGGAGCCCCTGAGGCAGCGGATCGACGAAGAGATCGACCGCATGTACGAGAAGGTGAACAACGGCGTCTATCGGGCCGGGTTCGCCTTCACGCAGCAGGCCTACGACGAGGCCGTGACCGAGCTGTTCGCGGCGCTGGATCGCTGCGAGTCGGTGCTCGAGAAGCAGCGCTACCTCTGCGGCGACACCCTCACCGAGGCGGACATCTTCCTCTTCACCACCCTGTTCCGCTTCGACCCCGTGTACTACGTGCACTTCAAGTGCAACGTGCGGCGCATCACCGACTTCCCGGCGTTGTCCGGGTTCTTGCGCGACCTGTACCAGACCGACGGGATCGCCGAGACCTGCAGCCTCGACCACATCAAGCAGCACTACTACCGCAGCCACCCGTTCCTGAATCCGCGGGGCGTGGTGCCGAAGGGGCCCGAGCTCGACCTCGCCGCGCCGCATGGCCGGGAGCGCCTGAAGGGCATCGCCCCCGACGAACGGGCGCCGCGCTAGATTGCCGCCCGGCATGACGAACGCCACCGCGACCACGACGCTGAGACACCCGCGCAAGGGCTGGTCCATCGACTACCCCGCCGACTGGCAGATGACGCGGCTATACCCCTCGGCCACGCCGCCCGAGTCCGCGCCCGAGGTGGATTTCGGCTTCGCCATCGACGAGCGCGCGAGCGATCCCGACGGGTGGCTCGGGGTCTGGTTCAACCGCATGCCCCCGCATGCCCTTCGACTCCCGCAGCTCATGGTGCTCGCGCACGAGCTCCCGGCCCTGCGCTTCGAAGCGTTCGCCGACGCCATGCGCGAGAAGCTCACCCGGATGGGTGGCACCGAGCTCCGCCGTGAGGACGGCCTCACGCTCGCGGGGCTTCCCGCCGGCGAGTACGCGTACGCCCTTGGGGCGCGGCGAATCCGGCTCAGGCTCACCTGGTACGAGGGACTCCGCCTCGCCGTGTTCTTCGCCGGGGATGAACGCGCCCACCTCATCGCCTCGCGAGGATTCGACCAGCTCGCCGCCGGACTGCGGGTGAACACGGAGGAAAAGAGATGACCACCGACCTCACCACAACGGGTCCGGGCGCGCTCACGCCGGAAGCTGGACCGAACTGGAGAATCGAAGGAGAGATCTCGCAGGTCCTGAGGATCACGCCGGAGCGCGCTCATCCCATCTGGGCGCAGAAGGGATCGCTCGTCGCGTACAGCGAGGGGATCGAATGGGACCTGAAGATCCCGGGCGGCCTGGGCGCGGGGGTGAGCCGGATGCTGGGCGGCGAAGGTCTGTCGCTCACGTTCATCCGCGCGACCCGGCCCGGGCTCGAGGTGTCGCTCGCCTCGAACCAGCCGGGGAAGATCGCCGTGTGGGACCTCACCCAGGGACCGCTCATCTGCACCAGCGGGTCGTTCCTTGCCGCGGTGGGCGAGGTCGAGATCCAGGTGACCGTCGCGCGGCGGGCGGGTGCCGCGTTCTTCGGCGGCGCAGGCCTGCTGCTCCAGCGCATCTCCGGACGCGGCCACGTGTTCGTCCAGGGCGCGGGCGACTTCCTCCACTACGACCTGGCGCCGGGGCAGAGGCTCCTGGTTTCGTCGGGGAACCTCGCCGCCTTCTCCGAGCAGGTCGACTACGGGATTCGCGGCGTGGGAGGGCTGCTCAAGATCTTCTTCGGGAAGGAGGGGCTCTTCATGACCGAGCTCAAGGGGCCCGGGCGGGTCATGGTCCAGAGCCTCAAGCGCAGCCGCATGAGGGGGCAGATGCCCCAGTAGTCTCCTCCCGGAAACTGTTTGCGTCCGACCGCTCGGGCTGGTCGGAAGCGGCGCCCCATTCCTACCTTCAGGGGGCATGGAAGGCCGCCTCAAGCGCCTGCGGAGCAGGGCCAGACGCCGCTTCGACCGGTTCGAGCCGGCCCGCATCCTGCCATTCCGGGGTCATGGCACGGCGACCCAGGCATTCGTCGAGGGAAGGGTTCTCGAACGGCACCGCAGCCAGGGGTCCCGGGAGGTGCGCGTGCTGGCGGCGGTCGACGCGCAGAGTGTGGAGCTCGAGGTGGAGGCCGATGGCTGCTTTCACGGGTCCCTGGCGCTGAAGGAGCCGCTCGAGCCGGGCTGGCACGAGGTGGAGTTCGAGCTCCTCGAATCAAGGGACGGCGCGGACACCCGGTCGACCGGCGAGGTCCTCGTGCCTCCGGACGACGCCGAGTTTGGAGTCATCTGCGGTCTCGACGGCACCGTCTTCCCCACCGGAACGACCCAGCGTTTGAGGATGGCCCGGGCCGTCCGCGCCGAGCATCCGCGAACGCAGCCCGCGTTCTCCGGGTTCGCCGCCTTCAATCGGGCGTTGAAGCTGGGGCGGACAGGAATGCAGAGCAATCCGGTCTTCTATCTGACGAAGAGCCCGTGGGAGCGCTACGAGCTGTGCGACGCGTTCTTGAAGGTCCGGGACATCCCGCGCGGCCCCCTGTTCATGCGCGATGTCGAGCACGACAAGAGAGCGCGCATCCGACACTTGCTGGGGCTCTATCCGCACCTGCCGTTCGTCCTCATCGGTGACAGTGGCCAGGTCGATCCGGAGCTCTACGCGCAAGTCGTCGAGGAGCACCCCGGGCGCATCCGCGCCGTCTACGTCTGCGAGACCTCCCGGCGCCATCGAAGGGAGGTGCGGACCATCGCCCAGCGGGTCCGCGAGCACGACGTCCCGATGTTGCTCGCGAAGAACACCACCGACGCGGCGGCCCACGCCCTCGAGCTCGGACTGATCCACCCACTTTTCCTGAGGCGTCCCGAGACCAGTGGCGGTATCCGTGCGCCGTGATGCCGCTCGAAGTCGACAGCGTCCATAAGCACTACCCCGGCGGCGTTCACGCGCTTCGTGGCGTGTCGTTCCGGATCGCCCAGGGAGAGCGCGCGTGCCTGCTCGGGCCCAACGGCGCCGGGAAGACCACGCTCATCCGACTGCTCACCGGCGCGCTGAGGCCGACGCATGGAGAGGTCCGCCTCTTCGGCCGCACCTCGTCGGATCCCGGCTTCCTCGAAGCGCGACGTCGGACCGGGATCGTCCCGCAGTCACCGGGCATGTACCGCGACCTGCGCTGCGTCGAGTACCTCGAGCTGGTCCGCGAGCTCTACGGCCGGGGGGAGATCGAGAAGGTCGTCCACGCCTTCGACCTGCGCGGGTTCATCGACCGCCCCATGGCCACCCTGTCCGGAGGACAGCAGCGCCGACTGTCGATGGCGGCGGCGGTGCTCCCCGAGCCGGACCTGCTGCTCCTGGACGAGCCCACCGCCGGCCTCGACCCGGTCGCGACACGGGAGGTCCACACCTGGTTGTCCAACCTGATGAAGGGGCGGACCGTGCTCCTGTGCACGCACAACCTCGCCGAGGCCGAGAAGCTCTGCGACACGGTGGTCATCCTCCGCGCCGGCGAGGTCCTGGTGCACACCCCCATCGAGCAGCTCCGGGGGCGCGCGCACACGCACGTGGTCCTCCGCGCCACCGAGGGCCCGGACCGGGTCTCCGAGGCGGTCCGAACCCTCGGCCACACGCCCGAGCTGTTCGACGGCGAGGTCCGCATCGCGGTGAGCGATCCGGCCGTGGAGATCCCTCCCCTGCTTCGGGAGCTGCTGGGCCGCGGGCTCTCCATCTACGAGGCGCGGGTGGTGGCGCCGAACCTCGAGGACCTGTTCCTCGACGTGGTGGGAGGTTCGAATGTTCGCGCGTGAGGTGCGCATCCTGTTCCGCAAGGAGTGGCGCCAGCTCCTGCGCAGCAAGGGCGCGCTCCTGAGCGCGCTGCTCCTTCCCGCGCTGATGATCGTCGCCATTCCGGTGCTGCTCACCCTGACCACCGGCATGGCGAAGGAGCTCCCGAACCTGCCGAAGGGCGCCTCGCTGCCGCCAGCGCTCGCCGAGGCGGCGAAGGATCCCATGGCCGTGGTCCGGATGATGCTGCCGCTGTTCGTCGGCCTCGGCGGGCTGGTCGCCCCCATGGTGGCGGCGAGCTACACGCTCATCACCGAGCGCGAGCAGCGCACCCTCGAGCTGCTCGTCGCGCTCCCCGTCCGGATCGAACAGGTCCTGGTGGCGAAGCTCCTCGCGCTGGTGGTGCTGACCGGGGCGGTGTCCCTGGTGCTGTTCAGCGGGACGGCGGTGTTCCTCCTGTCGTTCAGGGTGACGTCGGTGGGCGGCGTGCTCGGACTCGCCTTCGAGCTCGTGGCGGCACTGAGCTGCTCGACCGGGATCGCACTGCTGGCGAGCCTGCTGGCGAAGGACTTCCGGACCGCCAACAACCTCTCGGGCATCGTGGTGCTGCCCGCGATGCTGCTGACGATGGGTGTGATGATGTTCGTGCCGGATGTCGGGCTCGGCGCCTTTCTGCTCGGCGCCACCTATCTCGCCGCGACAGGGCTGGCCCTCTACGTTTCCCTCAAAGTGATTACCGTCGAGCGCCTGCTCCGCTGACTGCCCCTCGAATCGCCGGGTGGGCCTTGCGCCACGCGAACACGTCGGACTACGACGCACCTCCTTTCCTGGGGAGTTCCCATGTTCAAGAAGATCCTGATCGCACTCGTGGTGCTCATCGGCGGATTGGCCGCTTTCGTCGCGGCCCAACCGTCGACCTTCCGCATCGAGCGGTCGACCACCCTCCCCGCGCCGGCGGAGATTGCCTTCCCGCTGGTCAACGACTTCCACGGCTGGGCGCGCTGGTCGCCGTGGGCGAAGCTGGACCCGAACCAGAAGACCACCTACGAGGGCGCCGCCTCCGGCACGGGTGCCATTCAGTACTGGACCGGCAATGACGATGTCGGCGAGGGGCGGATGACCATCACCGAGAGCCGCGCCAACGAATTCATTGGCATCAAGCTCGAGTTCATCCGGCCCTTCGCGTCGACGAATCAGACGGAGTTCACGTTCACGCCCGCGGGCAACGAGGTGAAGGTCAACTGGGCGATGCACGGTGAGAACAACTTCATGAGCAAGGCGTTCGGCCTGTTCATGGACATGGACGCGATGATCGGGAAGGACTTCGAGAAGGGCCTGGCCGCGTTGAAGCTCGCTGCGGAGGCCGACGCGAAGAAGGCCGCCGAGGCGGCTCCGGCCGCTGCGGAAGCCGCAGAGC
>JBAWAM010000920.1:0-1957 GCA_049589315.1 Myxococcaceae bacterium | reverse complement strand
CATCAAGGACCCCACGCTCGAGCAGAAAGCCACGACGATCACCGCACGGCAGTCGGTGGACAGCTACTACCCTGACGTTCACGCCCATCACAGGCAACGTTTCGGTCGGTTGAAGGAGGCCCCCTATCAGCCCGTGGTGGAAGTGAGGGACTTCACCAAGCGAAGCCGACTGTTGAAGACGTGCGCCCGACGCCCGGCTTCCGCTCTGGGGTGGACCACAGACGCGTGGCGGCCGTCCAGACGCGCGCGACGACGATGGCGAAGCCGATTTCAAGCGGACCGATGCCGAATCGGCGTCCTTGCCACCCTCGCGGCGTGCCGCGCCCGAACGCCTGTCGCATGAGAAGGCCGAGATTGAACGCGCCCGCGTGGACGAGCAGCCGTTTGAGGATGTTCTGATGCCCGCGCAAGTGGGTGCGGCGCAGGCCGCCGGTGTCATACACGTGCGCGAAGGAGCGTTCGACGTATTCGCCGCGGCGCCGCATGAGCCGCGTCCCGCGGGCGCCGCGTATTCGCCGACGATTGCCGTAGACCGGAGCCTGCGCCGCCGGCGTCTGCGTCCAGTGCCGTCGCCCGCGATCGGGCTCCGCGATGTAGGAGCGCACCGCGACTGTCGCGAGGTCGATCATGGTCTGGTTGCTGTGATAGCCCTTGTCCGCGACGATCTCGGCCACCGCGGCCGGGGTCGAGCTCGCGACGTGCGCGGCCTCGACCTGTTGCGCGGCGACACGGGCCGTCGTGACCAGACTCGTGGTGTCCCCGACATCGGCGCCCTGCAGCGTCACCGCCACGAGCGCGCCACTGTCCAGATCCACGGCGTGCTCGGCCTTGTGCGCCAGATGCGTCCGCCCGTCCTTCATCTTCGTGATCTTCGCGTCCGGATCGAAGGGGTTCCTCCACTCCTGGTTCGACGTGCGCTTCTTCCGGCGCCGGTCCAGGCGCGCCAAGGCCTCGCGGGTCGGCGTCTTGAGGCCCGAGGCCGCGGCGAGCCGCGTCAGGAACTCCGGGTAGCGCTCACCGGTGTCCCGTCGCACGATGCTCCGCATCGCCGCGTTGGCCTCCAGGGTCGTCGCGTCGATGGCCACGGTCCGCCCCGTGAGCAGGCCGGCGGTGACCAGGCGCTCTTGCACCCAGGTGAACACGGCCCGATGGGTCTCCACGGCGATCAACCGCCGCGTGCGCGAGATCGTGGAATGATCGGGGGCCGCGGCGTCGAGGCCGAGCCCCACGAAACTACGCACGGCGAGCGAATCAGCCGCCCGCCAGGCGATGCCACGCTCCGAGTCGAGCCCTTCGAAGTATCCGAGCAGCAGCAACCGGAAGTACCGCCCCGGCGGCAGGCTGGGCCGACCCATCATCGGCGCGTAGAACTGCCGACACTGCTCCTCCGCGAACCGGTCGAAGCCGGCCTCATCGAGGATGCCGTTCAGCCGCGCATAGAATGGATGGCCCGGCGAGACCGGCAGGTCGGTGGTCGAAATCCACATCGGGACTTGCTCGCTCGTGCGTTTGCCCATCGCCATGGCCGCAGTGTACGTTCCCACCCCTCGCTTTGGCGATGACTCTCTCACCGACTTTCACCACGGGCTGTTAAGAGGCCTTCGGCTCTTTCACGACCAATGTCGCCGGTACGTGTTTCGGATGGTACTGGCATCCGATAGGGTATTCACCAGGCTTTAAGGTCAGCGGAATCTGCCGTTCGATCTTCAAGGGCTTGTTTCTCTCCACCTTCACTTCTATCTGGAGCGGCTCGATCTCAATCCCGTGAAAGGCGAAGCCCCCTTCCAGTGTGTGGTTGAGGACAAACAGTACGGTCTCTCCCGGAACGACTTCAATCTTTTCAGGCATCCAGTGGACGACGTCCCCCACCTTCTCGGCGTGAATCTCGATTTCTCGGACCCCCTGGCCATTTGCGATGGCCGCGATTCCGAACACTAGAAGCAGCGCCATGAAAGAC
>JBAWAM010000919.1:0-1532 GCA_049589315.1 Myxococcaceae bacterium | reverse complement strand
GGCTCATCCAGGGCCGCGATCCGCGTCCGGCGGGGGCGCTTCGACGCGACGGAGCCCTCGGGTCGGCGGGCATGGCGCTCGGCGCGGCCCTGGTCCTCAACGTCGCAGCGCTCGTCCCACCGTTCCTCACCGCGCTCGGCTATTCGCTCTTCTCCACCCGCTGCGACCCGCTCGCGCAGATCGCCTTCTTCCCGCTGCTCACCCTGCCCTCGGCGCTCCTGGCGTCGTCGCTCGGCGTGCTCACCGGGTTCGCAGCGCGGCGGCTGCGGGGCGCGCTCGCGCTCTACTTCGCGGTCCTGCTGGGCTCACTGGCCTGGACGCTCTGGCCCATCTACGCCGGCCCGCAGGTGTTCGCCTTCAACCACCTGCTCGGGTACTTCCCGGGCCCGCTGTATGACGAGGCGCTCACGCTCCGACCGTCGATCCTCTGGTTCCGGGGTGAGACCCTGCTGTGGGCCGCCGCCGCGTGGCTCCTCGCCGCCTTCGGCCTGGACATGAAGGAGGGGCGCCTCCGGCGTCCCCACCTGCGTCCGGCGTCGGCGCTGCTGCTCCTGCTGACGGTCGCCGGCGCGGTGGCGATAGAGCAGCGGGGGCCGTGGCTGGGGCTCCGGATGACCCAGGCCCACCTCGAGCAGAGGCTCGGCGGGGTCCGGGAGACGGAGCACTTCCGCGTCGTCTACTTCCTGGGGAAGCCGAAGGAGGAGCTGGACCGGCTGGAGCGCGATCTCGAATTCCGGTGGGAGCAGCTCTCGAAGTTCCTCGGCGACGCGCCGAAGGACAAGCTGAACGTCTACGTCTACCGGTCCGCCGAGGAGAAGGCGCGGCTGGTCGGCGCCGGCGGGACGCAGTTCGCCAAGCCGTGGCAGCTCGCGCTCCACATCAACGACGCCCGCTTCCCCCACCCCGTCCTCAAGCACGAGCTGCTCCACGTCATGGCGGCGCCGTTCGGAAACGGCCCGTTCCGCGCCACGGCGCGCTTCGGGGTGTGGACGCAGATGGCCGTGGTCGAAGGGCTGGCCGTGGCCGGTGAGAACCGGGTCGACGACCTCACCCTCCATCAGTGGGCGGCGGCGATGCGTCGGAACGCGCTGGGGCCCGACATCCGGATGCTCTTCTCGGTCGACGGGTTCTACCGGGTGGCGGCGTCGCGCGCGTACACCACCGCCGGCTCCTTCCTGCGCTTCCTCGCCGACAGCTACGGGACCGAGCGGCTGCGGTCGCTCTATCTGGACGGCGACTTCCTCCGCGCCTACGGCAAGCCGCTCGATGCGCTGGCCACCGAGTGGGAGCTGTGGATCGACGAGGTGCCGCTCGACGCGCGCGCCGAGGCCCAGGCGTATCAGCGCTTCCGTCGGCCGAGCCTCTTCGCCCGATCCTGCGCCCGCGAGGTCGCCGCGCTCGAGTCGGAGGCCTGGGACTACCTCGCTTCGGATCCGGAGCAGGCCCTCACGCGCTTCGAGCGCTGCGCGGCGCTCCAGCCGGAGGAGCCCGGGCACAAGCTGGCCCAGGCGCGGACACTGACGGTGCTCGGG
>JBAWAM010000918.1:0-2569 GCA_049589315.1 Myxococcaceae bacterium | reverse complement strand
GGCCTGGCTGCAGGGGCTCCACGGCGAGGCGCGCCGCGAGTTCGACGAGGCCCTTCGCTTCGCCCGCGGACAGGGAAACCTCCGCGAAGAGGCGAGCGCGCTGGTGCGGAAGGGTGGACTTCTCCTGTGGCAGTCCGAGTTCGACGAGGCGCTGACCACGCTCGAGCGCGGCGCGATGCTGATCCAGGAGGGCGGGCACCACCGCCTCCAGGTGGAGCTCAAGGTTCACCTCGGCGCGGCCATCGCGATGACCCGGGATCTCGCAGAGGGCACCGAGATGCTGCGGGAGGGGATCCGGGAGTCCGTCGAAGCGCGCCTGTGGCTGCCGGAGCTGTTCGGGCGGGCGCAGCTCTCTCGAGTGGCGCGGATCGCCAACGCAGATGTCGGGGCGGTGGGTGACGAGGAGCTGTTCCGGACGTTCCCGCTCACGCGGGAGCTGATCATCGGAGATGCCTGAGCCGGACGGGTGCACGCGATGCAGGGGGGCAACGAAACGCAGCGCATCGAACGCGACCCGGATTGGCGAAGTCTCGCCTCGCTCGAGCCATTGCACGAGGTGGCCGTCCACGTCGTGCGCTTCGAACCGGCGCGGATCACTCCCGGGCCGCTCCTGGACGATCTTCTCGCGCCCGAGCGCGCGCGTGCGGACCGGTTTCGCCGCGACGAGGACCGGCGGTGCTTCGTGGTGGGCCGCGCCGCGGTCCGACGGGTCGTTGGCGGACTGCTGGGCGTTGCCCCGACCGCGCTGATGCTTTCGGAGAATGCTCACGGCAAGCCCCGGGCGCCCGGGGCCGTGCGGTTCAACATCTCCCATTCGGGCGGGTGGGTGCTGCTGGCGATCGCCCACGGGAGAGAGGTCGGCGTGGATCTCGAGCAGCACAGGGACGACCTCGCCATCGCGGAAGTCGCGGAGACCGTGTTCTCTCCGGTCGAGGTGAAGGCACTGCTCTCCCTGCCGAATCCGGAGCGGATGGCCGCGTTCTTTCGCCTCTGGGCGCGCAAGGAGGCGGTGATCAAGGCCGAGGGCACCGGGTTCTCGCTCCCCACCCGCACCTTCACAGTGGGGTTCGACGCGAGGCCGGCGGTGCTGACGTCGGAGGGCCCGGCGCCCAGGCCGGATCGATGGTGGCTGTGCGATCTCGACGTGGACGAGCGCTTCGCTGCGGCGCTGGCCGTGGAGACGCCCGCGCCTGTCGTGCGTTGCTGGGATGGATGGGAACTGCTTCGCGGAGGCGAGCGATGAGGCCGGTGCACGTGTTCGGACGTTCGATGTTGTCGTTCATGGCCGCGCTCTGGGTGGTGGGCTGCTCGGGAAACGTGGGGACGCTGCCCGATGAAGACGGCGGCCTGCCGGTCCTCGACGCCTCCGTGCAGGACGACGCGGGCGCGCGGACAGACGCGGGAGCGGAGCCCGACGGTGGAGACGTGGACGCCGGAGCCGACGATGCCGGTTCGAAGGCCGACGCTGGCACGGGAGACGGCGGACGCATTCCGATTTTCATCGCGCAGGGTCACTTCGCCCGGACGACCCTCTCCTGCGATCTCGGTCGGACCTGGGTGGGCGACCGCGACGAGGCGCCGGACAATGCCCGGTGCTGGGAGCAGCCGCCCGGGGGCGGGACGCAGGTCGAGTGCGATCACTCCGCGCTCACCGCGAGGGGCCTCGCCTTCTCGGGCGAATACATCTTCGCGAACTACGGCTGGGTCGTGCCGGGGAGCGTCCGCCGCAGTCGCTACGGCGTCGATTGGGAGACCGTGCAGACGGGAAAGACCTGGGCGAACCCCGTCCACGTGAATGGGCGCCTGCTCTTCGCCAACAACGAGATGGCGATCAGCGATGACGAAGGGAGCACCCTGACCGTCGGAACGGGTCTGTGGGAGCTGGGCACCGTTCGCCTGGGCGGCGGCGGCGACATCGACGGCCGCATCTTCGTCATGTCCGCGGACAACGGGATCGTGGTGAGCAACGACGGGCTGCAATGGAGGACCGTCACCGCGCCTTCCGAGTGCCGGGCGATTCTCACCGACGGCGGAGTGGTCGTCGGGAACGGTGTCATCGTGGTGGCAGGGTATCCAGGCGTGTGCTTCTCGAAGGACCGCGGGAACACATGGACCTCGGTGTCGCTGCCGGTCAGCGTGAACTCCACGCTGGTCTGGACCGGGAAGGCCTTCGTGTTCTTCGGGCGCACCCAGGCTGGGGCGGGCAGCCAGTTCGTGCGCTACAGCAGCGCCGACGGCGAGACGTGGACGATGGCGCCGATCACCGTGCGCCGGCCCCAGCCCGGGGGCGGCGTACGGACCGAGAACGGACCCGCCCTCGGGATCGTCGCGTATGGCGCGGGGGTCTTCGCCGCCGTGAATGAGGAGTGGGGACGCTACTACGAGAACCAGGCGTTCTACCGGAGCGAGGACGACGGACTCACCTGGGACGAGCTGCCGAAGTCGGCGTTCGTCGGGAGCCACCCGATCAACCAGATGGCGTTCGGCCATGCGGAGCGCAGCAGCGTCTGCCCGTGATGTTTTCCGGCGGCGATCAGTCGCGACCCGCCATCGACAGGCCCGTCGCCAG
>JBAWAM010000917.1:0-4865 GCA_049589315.1 Myxococcaceae bacterium | reverse complement strand
AGGCGGTGTCGCGGAAGCCTGGATGATCCCTGTCGAGCTGGACGAGCTCACGTTCGCGCTTCATGACGCCAGAAACATGCGCACGCCTGCCCGCGCCAGACAGCCTCGCTGAATCGGTGGAAAGGCGAAGGCCGTCCTGGCCGCCTGCGGCGCAGATCGGCGAGAAGCGGCCGGTCCTTCTCGTTTCCGATGCGGACACTTTCCTGGCGCAGGCTGCGCCGGTCCTGGCTGCGCTCGATGATGCAGACATCGAGACGTGGCTGCTGCACCCGGAAGGGAGGGTCGCTTTCAAGCTGGTGTTGCGCGATGAGCCGGCGTCCCAGGCATGGCTGGATGAAGTCGCGCCCGGGAGGCGGCGACGGATACGACCTGCAGACGGCAGTGGGGAAACTCACCGGGCCGGATCCGAACGGGCCCACCGTTCCGCTGCGAGGAGGAAAGTGGGACGTGGGGGGCTGGGTGGTCGCGAACATGCCTTCGAAAGCCGGCAACTCGCTCACCGTCGACAAGGCCCGGCCGATCGTCCTGCATCCGTAGCGCGGATAACGCTCGCGTTCTCGACTCGAGCTGACTCGCCGCGGGCTCCTGCAGCGCGGTTGCCTCGTGCGCGACGGCGGCCACGGCGTTATTCCGTGGCCATGAAGCTGGGTGGCCTCCTCAACTACCAGGACCTCGATGTCAGTGGCGAAGTGTTCGCGGCGGCGGAGCGCATGGAGGCGCGCTCGTTCGTCCACTCCTCCCCGCGCGGCCAGGCTCCGGGGTGCTCGAGGTAGGCGCGGGCACGGGGGCCTTGAGCCGTCGGATGGCAGCTGTCGCTCCGAACGCGGTGGTGCACGCGACCGACAAGAGCGAAGGCATGCTCACCGTTGGATCGAGGCTGCCGACCACGCGGGGCTGCCCCACCTGAAGCTCGCACGTTGGGACGTCACGGAGCCCGGCGCCTTCCCGTTTCCGGAGCGGAGCTACGATCTCATCGTGTCTTCGGTGATGGTGCCGTACCTGAATGATCGGCAGACCGAGCAACTCGTGCATGCACTCGCTGCGCGGCTCGCTCCAGGCGGAGTCCTCTTGTTCATCGAGCAGGATCTCCTCGCCGACTCGGTGAACTTCCCCGACTTCGAGCTCCTGCGCCGGGTATTCGCAAAGGACGAACGGGCGCTGAAGCGGACCGTCGCGCTGGGGCTCCGGCCACTGCTGCGCAACGCCGGGCTCGAACTGCTGGAGACCCAGTCCTTCCTATGGACGGACACTACGTACGGGGCGTACCTGCAGGATCTGCTCGGAAAGCTCGCCGCCGATGCGGTCAAGGCCGGGCGGATCAGCGAAGTCGAGCGGCACCGGTGGCAGGCGACCCTCGAAGCGCTGAGAGCGGATCGCGGGGCGGAAGCGGAGCTAGCTCCTCGCTCTCCGGCGCCCGCCACGTACCACCAGGCATGGCGGGCGCGGAGATCGTGCGTCAGTGGCCTGGCCTCCAGCCATCCGTCAAAGTCTGGAGGAAGGCGACGATCGCGTCCTCTTCATCGTTCGTCAGGCCCAGATTGCCGAGCTCGTCGTGGTTGACGTTGACCGTGACCTCGGGGCTCGGCCACGGCTCGACGTCGCGCGTGTTGTAGAAGTGCACCACGTCCTTGAGGCTCTTGAAGTAGCCGTTGTGCATGTACGGGCCGGTGATCGCGATGTTCCGCAGCGTTCCCACCTTGAACTTCCCGTACTCGTTCGGATCCCCCAGGGCGCCGCCCAGGCCCAGGTCGACGAACGCGCGCCCGTCCGGATTGAAGCGGGGCTCCTGGTCATAGAACGGGTTCCGACGGTTCCTGGGGATGCCGATGTTGTCGTAGGTGAAGTCGGTGAACAACGGCGGCGTACCATCGGCGGACATGGCACTCGGGTGGCATGCAGCGCAGTTCCCTTTGGCCGGATCGTTGAACAGGGCCAGCCCCCGGGCCTCCTGAGGGCTGAGACGGGCTCGTCCGGCGAGATGGGCGTCGTACCTGGAAGTGAACGGAGCAAACCGGGGCGTCCGCTCGAACTCGGCGATCGCCCGGGCGATGTTGTCGTACGCCGCGTCCACGTCGTCGAACGCGTGGGGACCATAGACCTGGTAGAAACGCCAGGCGTAGGAGGCCCGTCGCACCTTGGCCACCACCTCGGCCTTGCTGCGATTGTTCATCTCCAACGGGTTCAGGAATGGGGCCTTTGCCTGGTCTTCGAGGGTGCTGGCGCGGCCGTCCAGGAACTGTCCGCCCTCGAAGACCTCATCGTCCGCGTTGTAACGGAACGGAGGGCTGAACTGGGCATACGCAGCTGTCGGCGTATTGCGGGCACCAAACCTTCCCCGGATGACCCCCTCCGAGGTGGGTTGTCGTTGATCCGGATCCGTGAACGCATCCTTCGGAGCGTGGCAGCTGGCACAAGACTGCCCAGCCGGCCTCGACAACGTGTCGTCGACGAACAGCTCCTCACCGAGGCGTGCCTCGGGAGACGTGTTCCATTCGCCAGATGAACCGAACGCAACAGCGCTGAGACAAGTCCCGACCAGAAAAACCCACGAACTCGATCGCACCATGTGGACGTCGACCTCCCTCACAGGACCGGGAGGAAGGTTGGCAACGGCGGTGCGATCTCACCTTTGGACCGGGGTCTTTGACGAGCGTCGCGTCCTTGTTGATGTCTTCGCGCGGGTACTCGCGATCCTCGAGGTTCCCTCTTCATCCGCCCGGCGGGCCTCGTCGATCGCGGCACGGATCGCGTGCGCGCTCTCCGGTGCCGGGATGGTTCCCTCGGTGCGCGAGGTAGGCGCCCGCTGCGGGCTTCACGCCAGACTGCGAGCAGCCGACGATCACCGCTCGGACGAGCCCAGCAGGCGAGAAGGCGGGCGGGAGCGGGCGTGCTCTCACCGGCGGGCCAGCACGGTCGGCACTTCGGTGCCGCGGATGATCCGTGCTGCTAGGCTGCGCCTTTTCAGCGGGAGTTTCGTCTGACGATCGAACAGAGCACCTTCGAGCGGCGGTATGGGGTGAATGGCCCGGCCCGCCGGGTTGCACGCGAGCTACACCGTCTACTGGATGCCATGGACGAGAACGCGGCGGTCGCCTCCCGGACGCGCTCGGTCGAGGCGCTCGTCAGGTGGGTCCTCGTTCCGGAGCGTGGGATCGACCTCTTCGGCGCCACGGGGATCCAGGACAGTCGGACCTCCCGCTTGAGATTCCTTCTCGCGGTCCTCGAACGTGAGCCGGATTTCCGGGCGCGGCTCCAGCGCACCTTCGCGACCGTTCTCCGCGACGCGTCGCTGGTCCGGCTGCTGTGTTCCACCGGGTTGCCCACCGAGGCTGGCTTCTTCAGCGAGTTGACCTCGCGCGTCGCGTCGAGCCTGCTGCCCGAGGCGCCGGATGCGCGCGATCTGTCGCGACCGCTCGTCCGCGCCTTCTCGAAGCCGGAGGACCTCGCCTGGCTCGCCGGGCTGGAGCGGCCGCTCGTCGACGAGCTCCTCGAACGCGTCTTCGACGACTCGGCGCGTGAACAGCTCTCGGCGCAGCGTCGGCGCGCCTTGTCCATCATCACCACGCGGGTCGCCGCGTTGGGGCTGGTGGAGGAGTTCATGTCGCGGGCGGACGACGTGACCGCGTTCCTCGCGCTGTCCAGATCGTCCGAGTCTCCCGATCCGGCGGACATCGCGCGCTGTCGCCAGACCTGTGAGGTCGTCCGCGAACACCTCGAACAATACGGGGTGAGCACCAACCTCGTGTTCCGGCTCGAGTCGATTCACCAGGGCCTCGACCGCGCCACCGCGCTGAGTCGTGGCCCGGGCGGCGACGGCGACGGCGACGCGCATCCCGCGTCGCGGCTCCTCGCCTCCGTCCTCACCGACGCCATCCGGCAGCGCAGCGTGCGGAATCTAGTGGGCGCCAGCTCCCGGCAGCTCGCGCGCAAGATCGTCGAGCGCTCGGGGTCGACCGGCGACCACTACATCACCTCCACGCGGCGTCAGTGGTTCGGGATGCTGGGGTCGGCGGGCGGAGGTGGCGTCCTCACCGCCGGCACGGCCTGGGCCAAATACCTCGTCGGCTGGCTCAGCCTTCCCCTGTTCATCGAAGGCGCACTGAACTCCGCGAACTACGCCCTCAGCTTCCTGGTGATGCAGCTCGTAGGGTTCACGCTCGCGACGAAGCAGCCTTCGATGACCGCGGCCGCGCTCGCCCGCGCGCTCGAGCGGGACGGCGCCGCCGGGGAGCACGCCGCTGCCGTCGAGCTGGTGGCCCGGATGGTGCGCTCGCAGCTCGCGGCGGTCCTTGGGAACCTGGGCTTCGTCATCCCCGCCTGCCTCGCCCTGGACCTGTTGCTCGCGTCCCTGCGCGGGCACGGAATCTTCGATGCCTGGGCCGGGACGTACGTCGTCCAATCCCTCCATCCCCTCCGGAGCGGGACGATCTTCCATGCCGCGCTCACCGGCATCCTGCTCTGGCTGTCCAGCGTGTGCGCCGGCTGGCTGGACAACTGGGTGGCCTATCGACGCCTGTCGCGGGCCATCGCCCATGCCCCGCGGCTCAACGCCTTCTTCGGCACGCGCTTGAGCGGATGGCTGGGCCGGGCGGTCGGGCGCTCCGCCTCCGCGTTCGCCGGCTGCGTCAGCCTGGGCGTGTTCCTGGGAATGGTCCCGCTCGCTTCGAAGCTGTTCGGACTGCCGCTCGACGTCCGGCACGTCACCCTCTCGACCGGAGGACTGACCCTGGCCTTCAAGGGGTTGGGCCTGGAAGGCTTCGTCGCCGCGGGAGGACTCTGGGCGATCCTCGGCATCGTCACGATCGGCCTGCTGAACTTCGGGGTGAGCTTCGCCTGTGCGCTCATCGTCGCGGTGCGCGCACGCG
>JBAWAM010000916.1:0-2030 GCA_049589315.1 Myxococcaceae bacterium | reverse complement strand
GCGCCGCTGCGTGCAGGGACGCGCGGTCACCGCGCGCGGCCAGGAGCTGCATCAGCGCGTGACGCGCGGACGGTTCGGTGGGCTCGAGCGCGATCGCCCGGTCGAGCAGTGGGATTGCCTCGGGGGCGCGGCCCTGCTTCACCAGCCACGAAGTGAAGTGCCGGTATGCCGCGCCATGTGTCGGCCCGAGCGCGATCGCGCGGTGGAAGTGGTCCTCGGCGGCGCGAGCGTCTCCCAGCGCGCCGTTGACGATCCCCAGATTCACCTCCAGCACCGGATAGTCCGGCGTGAGCGTGCGGGCGTGCTCGAAGAGCCGCTTCGCCTCGGCAAGCTCGCCCGCGGCCATCTTCGTCAGCGCGTAGTTCATCCAGCCGCGGCCGTTGCGAGGACTCTTCTCCACCACGTCGGCCCAGAGGGTCGCCTCGTCGCGCCACACCCGGTTGCGGACGTGGGTCCCCCAGGCGTGGGCGACCAGCACCGCGGACGCGAGCGACGCAGTGACCGGCACCGGCAGCTTCCGAAGCCACGGCGCCACCCCCGCGACGAGCGCCAGCGTCAGCCCGAGGTAACCCAGGAACATCCGGTGATCGTTCGTGACCTCCGCGAGCGGCACGACCGCCGTCGGCAGCAGCGAGACCCAGAACCAGACGATCCCGAACGCCACCGGTCGCCCCGACCGACGGCGGGCCATCCACGCCGCAAACCCCAGCGTCCAGAGGAGGACCGCGATCCCCGCGAACACCCGAACGTCGCGCCACGTGGGCAACAGCGCGAGCTCCGAGTCCGCCGAAAGCCCGGTCGGGACGAAGAACAGCCCCAGGTACCTCAGCGAGACGAACGCCTGCGTCCACAGATACGGGAGCGGTTCGCCCCCGCCATAGGACTGACCCTCCGGGTTCATCGCCTCCACGAAGAGGAAGACCGCGGCACCGACCAGAAGAGGGGACAGGCTACTTTTCTTGTCCCCACCAAAAAGAAGCAGGTAGAGCAAAAGCAACGGCGCGAAGAGCACCGCGGGCGGCTTGGCCAGCGCGCCCAGCACCATCGGGACCAGGTACAGGTGCCAGCGACGAAGGCGCGGCGCCCGCTGATAGAGCACGAACGCGCCGAGCACGCCGAGCGCGCACAGCAGCTCCGACCGTGCCGAGATGTAGTTGGCCGGCTGCGTGTTCGCCGTGTGCAGGCAGAAGAACGCCGCCGCGAACAGCGAGGCCCAGCGGTGCCAGGGAGCCGACGCCCCGGTGTCGCTGCCCTGACGCAGGACCTCGTGGACGAAGAGCCCGAACAGCACACCGACCGCGACGAGCAGCAGGAGCTGGGTGACGTGGAACGGCACCGGATCGAGCCCACCCGAGATCGCGTGATCGATCGCCAGCGTCACCGAGACGAGCGGACGCCAGGTCGCGTTTTGCGGGAAGACGCTGAACGTGTTCGCGTCGGTGAAGAAGCGCGGCAGGTGGGCCAGATCGCGGATGAACGGGTTGCGCTCGATGACGTGGTCGTCGTCGAAGTGAAATCCGTTGTGGAGCGAGTTCCCGTACGCCGCCAGGAAGAGCGCGAAAACCGCTGAAGCTGTCACCGGCCAGTGCCATCGCACGGGGCGCATCTTCCGCGCTTCGTGTGAGGCATGGTAGACGGCACGTCGGCTGTGATGAAGGGAAGGTGACTACATGAGCTTCCGGAGCGCTTTCCTCACAGGTGCGTCGGCGTTCTTCCTCGCCTGCGGCGTGGATGGGCCCGCGGGCGCCGTGGGTGAACAGGGGCCGGTGGGGCCTCAGGGCGAGCAGGGACCCCGGGGTGCCCAGGGCTTTCCCGGCGAGAACGGCGCACCGGGGCCGACCGGTCCGATGGGCGAAGCCGGCGCCAAAGGCGAGAAGGGCGAGCCGGGAGAACAGGGTCCAGCGGGGCCGACCGGCGCGATGGGTCCGGCGGGCACGATCGGGCCGATGGGTCTTCAGGGGCCCGCAGGTCCGGCCGGTGCGAAGGGAGTAACGGGCGCAAATGGTGCGAACGGGGCGACGGGTGCGACC
>JBAWAM010000915.1:0-1566 GCA_049589315.1 Myxococcaceae bacterium | reverse complement strand
GACGGTGGGGTAACGGCCTACCGTGGCGATGATCGGTAGCTGGTCTGAGAGGACGGCCAGCCACACGGGGACTGCGACACGGCCCCGACTCCTACGGGAGGCAGCAGCAAGGAATCTTCCGCAATGGGCGAAAGCCTGACGGAGCAACGCCGCGTGGGGGACGAAGCCTTTCGGGGTGTAAACCCCTTTTCCGGGGGAAGAAGATCTGACGGTACCCCGGGAAGAAGGACCGGCTAACTACGTGCCAGCAGCCGCGGTAATACGTAGGGTCCGAGCGTTGTCCGGAGTTACTGGGCGTAAAGCGCGCGCAGGCGGCGGTGCTGGCCCGGCGTGAAAGCCCCCGGCTCAACCGGGGAGGGTCGTCGGGGACCGCACCGCTTGAGGGCGGTAGGGGCTGGTGGAATGCCTGGTGTAGTGGTGAAATGCGTAGAGATCAGGCGGAACACCCGTGGCGAAGGCGGCCAGCTGGGCCGTCCCTGACGCTGAGGCGCGAAGGCGTGGGGAGCGAACGGGATTAGATACCCCGGTAGTCCACGCAGTAAACGATGCCGACTAGGCGTGGGGGGAGTTGACCCCCTCCGTGCCGGAGCCAACGCGGGAAGTCGGCCGCCTGGGGAGTACGGCCGCAAGGCTAAAACTCAAAGGAATTGACGGGGGCCCGCACAAGCGGCGGAGCGTGCGGTTTAATTCGACGCGACGCGTAGAACCTTACCAAGGCTTGACATGCGCCTGCATCCCCGGGAAACCGGGTGGCCTTCGAGGGTGGCGCACAGGTGCTGCATGGCTGTCGTCAGCTCGTGCCGTGAGGTGTTGGGTTAAGTCCCGCAACGAGCGCAACCCCTGTGGGTAGTTACCTGTTCTACCCAGACTGCCGGTCGCAAACCGGAGGAAGGTGGGGATGACGTCAAGTCAGCATGGCCCTTACGTCCTGGGCGACACGCACGCTACAATGGCCGGGACAGTGGGTAGCCAAGCCGTAAGGCGGAGCGAATCCCCCAAACCCGGTCTCAGTTCGGATCGGGGGCTGCAACCCGCCCCCGTGAAGCCGGAGTCGCTAGTAACCGCGGGTCAGCACTACCGCGGTGAATATGTTCCCGGGCCTTGTACACACCGCCCGTCACGTCACGAAAGCCGGCAACGCCTGAAGCCGGTGGGCCAACCCTTCGGGGAGGCAGCCGTCGAGGGCGGGGCTGGTGATTGGGACGAAGTCGTAACAAGGTAGCCGTAGCGGAAGCTGCGGCTGGATCACCTCCTTTCTAGGGAGTGAGACGCCTCGGCGTCTCTGACCCGAGTCAAGCTTCCGGGTGGAGATCCGGCATCGGTGGGCACCGAGCCCCGAGGCTCTCCCGTCGCGAGACGGTGGCAGGGCCTGGCAGGGGCGCCACGGATGGCGGGGAGCGCGGGAGCGCCACGCGGTGGCATCTGGCAAGCAGGCTTGTGTGCGGGGACTGTCCGCGCGCTCCGTCTTGGGCAACGGGCAGGTGTCGCGGTCATGACCCAGCCAGACCTGGTCGGCCGGGGAGACCCGGCGCGGGGAGGTCAGGGGACCGTCCCGCGGTCCTGGCA
>JBAWAM010000914.1:0-3984 GCA_049589315.1 Myxococcaceae bacterium | reverse complement strand
CGGCACCCACCTGCGGCGTTCGTGGGCCGGCCGGGTCGAGGGCGCCACCACACCTTCCCCCTCGACGCCGGTGATCTCCGGCGCAGCGTCCTCCACCGCGCGGCGGAGCATCCCTTCCGCGGTCGCGCGCGACGATGGGCAGCCGTGGCACGACCCCACCAGCCGCAGGTGGACCACGCCCTCTGGCGTCACCTTCACGAACTCCACGCCGCCAGCGTGTGACCCGAGGTACGGCCTCACCTCGTCCAGCGCCTCCTGGATCCGATCGACGGTGGGCGCCGGATGAAGCCCGTGGAGCAGAAGCAGGCTCGACACCACCTCGTCTTCACAGAGCCGCGCGATCAGCCGCGCGTCCGTCCCGCCCGAATCCGCGAGGTGTCCCAGGATGCGTTCGAGGCCCGTGCCGTAGAAGCCGACGATCCGATGCACGAGCTCCTCGACGCGGCTCCAGGTGGCGGGCCCTGCCATGCCGCGGACCTCATCGAGCAGCCGTTCCACGCGCTCGCCGTCCTCACGGAAGCGATCCGACACTCCGCCTGCTTCATCAGGTCGCGCGGCGTGCTCGTGCATGGCGGCCAAACTTCGACGCGGGTGAGGAGCCGTCAATCGACGAACCGCACGAGGGTCGGTTGACTCACGCAGAAACGGTGATGGCCGTCGGTCAGTGAGCGATCCGCGCATGCACCCAGCCGCACCACGCCTCCATTCCGTCTCCCCGGCGAGCCGATACCTGAAGAACCTCGATGCCCGGGTTGATCCGCCGGGCGGCGGCGATGCAGCGCTCCACGTCGAACTCCACGTGCGGGAGCAGGTCTACCTTGTTGAGGAGCATCAGCGCGCTGGCCCGGAACATGTGCGGGTACTTGAGCGGTTTGTCCTCTCCTTCGGTGACCGACATGATCACCACCTTGGCCCGCTCCCCGAGATCGAAGAGCGCAGGGCAGACCAGGTTGCCCACGTTCTCGATGAACAGGACCGAGCCGGAGGGCGGCGAGAGCTGCTCCATCGCGCGCCGGATCATCTCCGCGTCGAGATGGCATCCCGTGCCGGTGTTGACCTGGAGGACGCTCGCCCCCGCGTCCCGGATCCGCTCCGCGTCGAGCGAAGTCTCCTGGTCGCCCTCGATCACGCTCAACGGATGGTCCACGCCGAGCATCCGGATCGTCCGCTCGAGCAGCGTGGTCTTCCCTGCTCCGGGCGAGCTCATCAGGTTCAACGCGAGGATCCGCCGGTCTGCCAGCACGTCCCGGTTGGACGCGGCGATGCGGTCGCTTTTCGCCAGCACGTCCTGCTCGAGGCGATGCAGCCTCGCGTGACCGGAGTCCATGCGGTCCGCCGGACGGGCGAGCTCGATCGAGAGCTGCGGGAGGTCAGCGACGCGGACGTGCCCGTGAAGGTGAGGATGGCGATGCGGGCGCGCGGGAGGGCCCAGCGTCACCACGGCGTCTTCGGAGCAACCACAGGTCGTGCACATTCAATCCACCTCCACGGAGCGCACCAGCAGTTCGTTTCCCGAGAGCACGTCCACGTCGAACGCGCCGCAGGCGCAGAGCGGCACCTGGTCATGGAGTGCGAACTCCAGCGAGCATGAGCGGCACCTCGCGCGGGCAGGGATCTCCACGATCTCCAGCTCGGCGCCCTCCAGCGACGTGCCTTGCGCACAGACGTCGAAGCAGAACCTGACCGCGTCCGGGAGCACTGCCGTGAGCGCGCCGATCTCCAGCGTCACCCGCCGCACCTTCTGACCGACCATTCGCTCGCACACCCCGGAGACGATGCTGTCGGTGATGGCGAGCTCGTGCATTCGCGCCAGCCTGCGCCCCCGCTCCCCCGGTCGCCATTGTCCGTCGCAGCGAGTGAAGCGCTCACTCCCGAGCCTTCGCGGTGGCCTCCACGCCCATTTCGGTCGCCGGGAACGCCCACGAGAGTGGTCGGTCCATGCACGCGCACACGCAGGTCCGACACAGGCTCCGGGTCCGGGGAATCGTTCAGGGCGTGGGTTTCCGTCCGTTCGTCCATCGCCTGGCGACCGGGCTCGGGCTGGGCGGGTTCGTCCGCAACGATGCGGAGGGCGTCCTGATCGAACTCGAAGGAAACGCTTGGGCGGTGGCGTCGTTCCCGAAGCGTCTGATGGCCGACGCGCCCGCACTGTCGCGGATAGAGGGCATCGACGTGGTCGAGGAGCATCCCCTGGGGGATCACATGTTCCGGATCGAGACCAGTGGAAGCCCAGGCGAAGGACACGCGGCCATTCCGGCAGACGTCGCCACCTGCGATGCGTGCCTCCGGGAGCTGTTCGACCCGACCAATCGACGCCACCGGTATCCGTTCATCAACTGTACCGATTGCGGTCCGCGGTACAGCATCGCCCGCGCCACCCCGTGGGACCGCGAGCGGACGGCGATGGACGCCTTCTCTCTGTGCGACGCCTGTCGACGCGAATACGAGGACCCGAACAGTCGGCGCTTCCATGCCGAACCCAACGCCTGTCCCGACTGTGGACCCCGCATCGAGCTGAGGCGGTCGAAGGGAATTCCCCGCTACGAAGAGGACGCACTTCAAGGCGCGCTCGACCTGTTGGCCCAGGGGGGAATCGTCGCGGTGAAGGGGGTCGGCGGGTTCCTCCTGGCCGTCGATGCGCGCAACGAAACCGCGGTGTCCATCCTGCGTGCGCGGAAGCGCCGCCCGCACAAGCCGTTCGCCCTGATGGCGAAGGACGCTGCCGCCGTCGAAGAGTTCGCGTTCCTCGACGATCCCGCGCGCGAGGCGTTGGTCTCGCCCGCCCGGCCCATCGTGCTGCTCCCCGCCCGGCCCAGCACGGCCATCGCGCCCTCCGTCGCGCCGCGGGTGAATGAACTCGGCTTCATGTTGCCGTGCTCTCCGCTCCACCACCTGCTCCTCTCCGGCGACGTGCCCGTGCTGGTGATGACCAGCGGGAACGTCTCCGACGAGCCGATCGCACGCGACAACCAGGAAGCGCTGTCCCGGCTCGACCGCATCGCGGACGCATTCCTCCTGCACGATCGACAGATCCACGCCCGGGTCGACGACTCGGTCATCCGGATGAACGGCGGACGCGCGCAGGTGATCCGACGGGGGCGCGGCTATGCGCCCCGGGCGATTCCGCTTCCATTCGAAGCGCCGCCCGTGCTCGCGGTGGGGCCCGAACTCAAGAACACCGTCTGCCTGACCCGGGGCGACCAGGCGTTCCTCTCGCCCCACATCGGCGATCTCCAGAACGAGGAGACGTGGACGTACTTCGAAGCCTCGGTGCGCCACCTTCAACGGCTCGTGAGCACGACCCCGGTCGCGGTCGCGCACGACCTTCATCCGGACTACCGCTCCACCCGCTGGGCCCGCGCGTGCGGGTTGCCGGCGATCCCCGTGCAGCACCACCACGCGCACGTCGCCGCCTGCATGACGGAACACGGGCGGACCGGCCCCGTCCTGGGCGTCGCGTTCGATGGGACCGGCTGCGGTCCCGCGGGCGACCTGTGGGGCGGAGAGATCATGCTCGCCGATCTCTCCGGGTACCGTCGGCTCGCGCACCTGCTGCCCATTCCCCTGCCCGGTGGCGAAGCCGCGATCCGTGAGCCCTGGCGGCTCGCGGCCGCGGCGCTGATCGAAGCCGGAGCCCCGCTCGATCTGCTCGCGCGGATCGGAGAGCAGCGGCTGTCGAACATCCGCGAGCTCACCTCTCGCCCCGGGTTGTGCCCGCGTGCCACCGGAGCCGGCCGCTGGTTCGACGCCGTGTCCGCGCTGTGCGGCGTGCGCGACGAGATCAGCTACGAAGGCCAGGCGGCCATCGAGCTCGAGGCGTTGGCAGTCACCGGTCAGGTGGCACCCTTCCCGTTCGAGCTCCAGGGAGAGGTCGTCGACCTCCGCCCGACCATCCGGTCCCTCGCCGTGGCGCTCGATGACGACGTCCCCACGCCCATCCTCGCGGCCCGGTTCCACGAGACCCTCGCCGCTGCAGTGCTGGCC
>JBAWAM010000913.1:0-3254 GCA_049589315.1 Myxococcaceae bacterium | reverse complement strand
GGCCAGGACGATCGGGTGAAGGGACTCGTCGCCCGCATCTCCACCGGCCCCGGCAGCATGGCCGCCGCGCAGGAGCTTCGCGACGCCGTGAAGGCGTTCCGGGAGAAGGGCAAGAAGGCCATCGCGTACTCGGACAGCTTCGGCGAATTCACCGGCGGCAGCGCTGCGTATTACCTCGCCGCTGCGTTCGACGAGGTCTACCTCCAGCCCTCCGGAGACGTCGGCCTCATCGGCATCGCCGCGGAGACGCCGTTCGCGAAGAACGCGTTCGAAAAGCTCGGGGTCGTTCCGCAGATGGGCAAGCGCCACGAATACAAGAACGCCGTGAACACCTTCACCGAGACCGGCTTCGACGCGTGGCACCGCGAGGCGACGGAGAAGTACCTCGGCAGCCTGCATGCGCAGCTCGTGAAGGGGATCGCCGAGGACCGCGGGCTCGAAGAGACCCAGGTCCGCTCGCTGATCGACTCCGGACCGCACGCGGGCCAGGCGGCGCTGGACGCGAAGCTGGTCGACGGCCTCGCCTATCGCGACGAGGTGTACGCCCAGGTGAAGGAAGGCTGGGGCGCGGACGCCGAGCTCCTCTACCTGCACAAGTACCTCGCCCGCGCCGGCCGACCGAACCTCGACGGAGACAAGACGATCGCGCTGATCTACGGCGTCGGCCAGGTGATGCGGGGGGAGAGCGACTTCGATCCGCTGAGCGGCGAGTCCACCCTCGGCAGCGACAGCGTGGCGGCCGCGTTCCGCAAGGCAGTCGACGACGACGACGTGAAGGCGATCGTCTTCCGGGTGGACAGCCCCGGAGGCTCGTACGTCGCCAGCGACACCGTGCGCCGGGAGGTCCAGCGCGCGCGGGAGCAGGGCAAGCCGGTCGTCGTCACCATGGGCAACCTCGCCGCGAGCGGCGGGTACTTCGTGTCGCTCGACGCCGACCGGATCGTCGCGCAGCCCGGAACCCTCACCGGAAGCATCGGCGTGTATGCCGGCAAGTTCGTGACCCGGGACTTCTGGGAGAAGCTCGGGGTGAACTGGGAGACCGTGGCGGTCGGCCAGAACGCCGCGCTCTTCAGCACCGACTCCGAGTTCACGCCCGAGCAACACCGGAAGCTGGAGTCCGAGCTCGATCGAATCTACGGCGACTTCACCGCGAAGGCCGCGGCGGGACGGAAGCTCCCCCTCGAGAAGCTGCAGGCCGTAGCGAAGGGCCGGGTCTGGACCGGAGCGGACGCGAAGGAGCTCGGGCTCGTGGACGAGCTGGGTGGCTTCCCGAAGGCGCTCGAGCTCGCGAAGGAGCTGGCGAAGATCGGCACGGACGAGAAGGTCCGGATCGAGCTGTTCCCCCGCCCGAAGAGCCCGGTCGAGCTGCTCCTCGCCGCCATCGGCGGTGAGGAGGAAGGTGACAACAGCGAGAGCGGTCCGACCCAGGTGCGTCATGGCCGGGCGCTGAGAGAGCAGCTCCGCGCCGTGCATGGAATCGCCGAGCAGCTGGGGATCGGCACCCGCGCCGGCGTGCTGACCGCGCCGATCGCGGAGCCCCTCCCTTGAGCCTGCCCGAGCTCCACCTGGTCACCGCCGGTGAAGGCGCGCCGGTGCTGCTCGTGCACGGCAGCGCCGCGGATCACACGACCTGGTCGATCCAGCTCAAGTCGATGGCGGCCCATGCCCGGCTCATCACCTGGGACAGGCGTGGCGCGGACACGTCGCCCCTGCCGCCGGAGGTGTCGTTCTTCACCGTCGAGCAGCACGCGGACGACGCGGCGCGCTTGATCGAGCGCGAGGTGGGCGGTCCGGTGGTGACCTGTGGCTCCAGCTTCGGCGGTGTGGTCGTGCTCGATCTCGCGCGACGCCGCCCCGACCTGGTGCACGGCGCGGTGTTGCTCGAGCCCCCGCTGCATCCCGACGATCTCGAGCGAGGCATCCCCGAAAGCTTCCTCGCCGAATACGATCGCCTCGAGCGCGAGCACGACGGCCCGACCGCGGCGGAGTTCTTCCTGCGGCACGTGCTGGGAGACGAAGCCTTCGAACGGATGCCGCGTCGATTCCAGGAGCGCTCGAAGTCGATGTGGCGGCAGATCCGACAGGACACCGCCGCGCTGGGCGAGTACCGCGTGCGCTACCGCGCGCTGCGCGAGGTGACCACGCCGTTCCTGCTGCTGGGCGGAGAGCGCAGCGCGCCGTTCTTCCGCCCCACCCTCGAAGCGCTGCACGCCTCGCTGGGCAATGCCCAGCTCGAGACGCTCACCGGCGCCGGGCACATGATGCACGCCGAGGTGTTCCGCAGATTCAACGAGCGCCTGCTGAGCTTCATGGCCGAGCTCGGCCACTCCTGAGCGGGTGAGGCTGAAGCCCGGCGCGCACGGTGGATAGGCCGCACGACCGCAGTGCAGGCCGACGCGGCGTCGAGCCTCCAGATTGCGGTGGGTTCACCACGCCAGCCAGGCTTGGCGCGCAGGCGCCCTCAGAGCGGAGCGCTTCGCTCGGGCTTCGGCACCGGTCTTGCGAAGGGACCCCACATGAACAAAGCGGTCCTTTTGCTGTGCGCTTCCGCGCTCGCCCTGTCCGGTTGCTATGGCGGGAACACTCCAGAAATCGATGACACCCAGCCATCCTGGGCGCCCCCCAGGCAGACGGCTACGGCGGACGGCCAGCAGGGGCCGAGCGGAACCGCAAAGGCTCTGCCAGCGGACGTTCAGGCGGTGGTCGCAACGTGCAGCGGGTGCCACGGTACTTCGCCCACAGGCGGGGTCCGGCTGCGGACGTACGAAGACCTCGTCGCGAAGTCGCCGACCGCCCCATCGATGCTCGTGATCGATCGCATGATCGCCCGGATGACCGACGCGGCTCGACCGATGCCGCCCGGCGCACTCCCGCCTTCGACCGACGTGGACGTGCTGGTCGCATGGCGCGCGGCGGGCATGCCCGCGGCGGAGGGCGATCCTGCACAGCCAGCGCCCGCGGAACCCAACCCCCAGGCACAGCCACAGCCACAAACGCCGCCGGATCCGAGCGGGACCGCAAAAGCCCTGCCGGCGGATGTACAGGCGGTGGTCGCGACGTGCAGCGGGTGCCACGGTACGTCGCCCACGGGCGGGGTCCGGTTGCGGACGTACGAAGATCTCGTCGCGAACTCGCCGACCTACCCTTCGATGCTCGTGATCGACCGCATGATCGCCCGGATGACCGACGCCGCTCGCCCGATGCCGCCCGGCGCGCTTCCGCCTTCGAGCGACGTGGACGTGCTGGCCGCATGG
>JBAWAM010000912.1:0-7331 GCA_049589315.1 Myxococcaceae bacterium | reverse complement strand
AGCGTGCTCGGCGACGGGTTGCTGTTCGAGAACATCGGGCTCTACAACACCGACGGCCAGGGTTCTTATCCCCCCAACAACACCGGCCTGTTCGAGTTCACCGGCAAGGCCGAGGACATGGGGCGCTTCCGGATCGCTCCGCTGCGCAACGTGGCGCTCACCGCCCCGTACATGCACGACGGAAGCATCGCGACCCTCAAGGATGTCATCGACTTCTACGCAGCAGGCGGCCGAAACGTGAGGACGGGGCCGTACCCCGGTGATGGACGGGCCAACCCCTTCCAGAACAACTTCGTCCGCGAGTTCCGGCTGGAGCCGGAGGAGCGGGAGGCGATCCTGGCCTTCCTGGAGAGCCTCACCGATCCCGACTTCGTGAGCGATCCGCGCTTCTCCAATCCGTTCATTCCGGCGGAGTGACCGGAAGCCGCTGCTCGAAGGACGTCAGCGGCGCACCGCCCCCGGCGCCGACAGCCTCGACGCGTTGCCCGTCCGGCAGCACGAGCTCGGGGTGATCGAACGGCGCCCTCTCGGTGCGGACCCGCTCATCGGTGAGCGCCTCGAGGAACCTCACCACCTTCTCCTGGTCCTCTTTCCGCTCCAGCAGCACCACCTCCATGTGCGGGGCGAAGTCTGCCGCGTTCCGCTCCCCGAAGTTCCCTTCGCGGGCGTAGAACTCCAGCACCTGGTCCAGCGTCGCCATGCTGCCGTTGTGCATGTACGGACCGGTCAGCTCCACGTTTCGCAGGCCCGGGGTCTTGAATGCCCCGTCCACCGCGACGCGATCCGGAGGTGAGTCGCCCGCGTTGGGCGTGACCTCGAGGCTGGCGGGGAGCGGACAGGCCCCATTTCCGAGCAGACACACGTCCAGAGCCGGCGTGCCCCCCTGCACGAACTGCCGCGCGTAGGACATCGGAAGTCCGCGCTCGTCGACGCCTCCGACCCCGACGTCTTCGGCCGTGGGCCTCACGCCAATGTTGTAGAAGCCGATGTCGTAGAGCGCGCTCCCCACCGACATCTCCATCCGGGTGAGCACCTTCTTCTCGCCCGCGGCGGCGCTCACCGAGGCGGCGGTGAACTCCGGGCCGGAGTGGCACTCATCACATCGCCCGTCGGTGAAGAAGATGAAGAAGCCCTCCTTCTGCTCCACCGTGAGCGCATCGTTCTGCCCCTCCATGTAGCGGTCGTACGGCGTGTCGTCCGAGACGAGCGTGGACTGGTAGAGCTGCAGCGCGAGCCCCCAGAAGAACGCGAAGTTGGCCTCTACCTGGCGGTAGCCCTCCGGCGTGAGCTTCTCGGATGCCCAGTAGCGCGGAGCGAAGGCGCGGGCGATGAGCGCCTCGTACGAGACATTCAGGCCCAGACCGCTCGGGTCGGAGAGGGCGCCCAGGACGCTGTCTTCCGGGTGTACCCGCTGTTTCGCCAGTGGGCGCAGGCCGAGCAGCTTGCGGCCCAGCGTCGGCATCGACCTGCCGTACCAGGTCATCTCCACCGAATTCATGGGCGGCCCCACCGCCTGCGAGGCCAGCGCCGAGTTGTCGAGGAGCAGGCGCTCCCGGGTGAGTCCCGCCCCGTCGTCGACCCAGACGCGCGCGGCCGGGTCGGCGGCGCCTGACCCGTTGACCCCGTTGAAGAAGTGGCTGGCGCGCCCATCCCAGAAGTTGCGGAAGTTGAAGACCGAGTTGATCACCGTCGGGCTGTTGCGCGTGGTCACCTGCCGGGCGCTCCCCTGGCACATCGGAACGCCGGGATCTGCGGATGCCCGCCCGAGTTCCACCGCCTCCCCCGGGATCAGCCGGGAGAAGGTCCCCGGGGCGACGCCCTGCGAACCCACCGCGTCGTCGCTGTCGAACAGCACCTCCGACCGCGCGCTCTCGGGCCGCGCCAGCCGGTACAGAGGGAAGTCGCGGTGGGACAAGCTGGACCGCACCTTGCCGCCCTCGAATACGCCGTTGCTCCCGGGGTGGCGCATCCCCACCGAACGCCCGTCCGCCCCGGCGTAGGAGTGACAGGTCGCGCAGGCAACGGCGCCGTCACTGCCCACCTGCATGTCCCAGAAGAACGCCTTGCCCAGCGCGATCGCCGCCGCTTCGTCCTGGAGCCAGCCCAGGTTGGTCGGCTTCGGTACCGGAATCGTCTTCAGCGACGGTGGCGCGAGGCTCCGCAGCTGTACGTCCGTCGCAAGCGCCCGCCTCATTCTCCCGGTTGAAGCTTCACCGACCGGCTGCTGTTCGTTGCAGCCGGCGGTGACCACGCCCAGGACCAGCGCCGCGGCCCACCCGATCATCGCCCTCATCGTCGCCCTCCTCCCGGGTTTCGTTCCCTGCCCCGGCGGCTGCGCGTCGCCCATCGAAGGGCCAGCAACACCGGGAACAGGACGGGCATCACGTTCGTCGCGGTGCAGCCGCAGCCCACCACCGGCGGCCTGGGGGTCAGCGACGGAGACTCCCCCGGGGTCTCGTCGATCACACCTGCATCCGGAATCGCCTCCGGGACTGCCTGGCACGTCGCAGGCGTGCCGGCGCAGACGAACCCCTCGCCACACGGTCTGCTTTCAGAGCATTCGGGTTCCGGAGTCAGGGAGAGCTTGAAGCTGCCATCGCTCATGTCGGACGGCTGTCCTCCCGCTGTGGCAGACACCTTCACGAGCACCTGCTCGCTCTCCAGCGACGGCAGCGTCCACGTGTAGCTGTCCGAGTTGGCCAGCGCTTTGGCGATGGGCTCCCAGCTCCCGCCATCATCCAGCGAGTACGCCAGGTCGACCTGGGTCACCGCGCCGAACGTGCGCCAGGTCAGCTCGGCGGTCGATTCGGACACGAGCGTCTCGCCGCCGTTGGGCCTCTGGATCGACAGGAGCGGGAACTGCTTCGCCTGTGCGGTCGTGACGGACAGGTCCAGGTCGAAGCTCAGCCCAGCCTCTGAACCTGCGGCGTCCTTCACGATCGCCGCGATCAGGTTCTCTCCGTCCACCAGTACTCCTGGGGGGACCTCGACCGTTCCGACCGAACCGGGCGCCGCCGAGGCGCTGGCGAAGGCGGTATGGGTCGTCCCGTTGCCCACGTTGGCCGTGAAGACCTGGGTGCCGTTGATCCAGACCGCCACGCCATCGGCGTACTTGACCTGGAGGCTCGCGCCAGCCCCCAGCCCGTTCAGGATGACCTTCTTGCGAAGGTAGACGCTCGACTGCCCTTCCTGGATCGCCAGCGGCGTCCCCATGGGACCCGTCTTCCACCACGCGTCATCAAAGGCCGGGTTGAGCCACTCGCTCTCGTGATCGATGTTGCGATCGTCGTACTTCCACGCTTCGCCGAAGGCGATCGCCTTCATCATCGTGGGTTCCGGATCCCCATCCTGCAGGTGGACCATCGAAGAGACGGACGGGACCCCTGCGCGGTTCAGGATGAACAGCATGAAGTAGCCGGGCTGCGCGATGTTCCCGTTGGCCGGAGCCGTCACCCGAAGCCCCCCGGGGATCTGGGTGAAGGACAGCCTGTGGAAGCGCTGACTCTGGTTGAAGGCGTGGGTGGTCGCTCCCAATCGCAGCAGCGTGACCTGGGCGATGTTCGCCGCATCGGGCGTCATGATTTCGAACTGCTGGCCGAGCGCGAACTCCCTGGGAGTGGAGGTGATCTTCGGGCGCGCCCCCTTGAAGAGATAGGGCGGAGAGAAGAGCTCCGCGTTCTCGGCGTCCTCTCCTCCGGTCGAGAGCACCCGACCATCGGGCAGGAGGATGGCGGAGGAGTGATACCCGCGGAAGATCCCCCCGCTCGGCGCCAGCTGGGTGAATTTCTCGGTCGCCGGGTCCCACAGCTCGGTCCCGAAGACTGGGCTCTTCGGGTCGCTCTTGCCCGCGCCCTGGCTGCCGCCGGTCACCAGCACCGTCCCGTCCGGGAGCAGCGTCGCGTTGTGCTGCTTGCGCGGCTGCGCCATCGGCGAGACCGCTCGCCACGTCGCGGTGGGGCTGTTGAGATCGATGACTTCCACCGTCTCGGTTGGAAAGTCGCTACCGCCGCCGCACACCATGACCTTGCCGTCGTCGTACATCACCGCGGTGCCCGCATAGCGTTCACCGTGAAGGCTCTCCGCAACCTCCGTCCAGGCACCCACTCCCGAGGTGTCGAGGTAGCGCGAGACCTCGTCCGACCCCGCCGCAAACAACTTGCCGTCCGGAGCGACGAACATCCAAGGATAGGTGAGGAGCGTCAGCTGGGCGCCGGTGAGATCGCGCCACGTCCCGTTGGCCGGCTCCCACACCTGGGGAAGCCGGTTCTCACCGACCCGCTGGGCCGTGGCCGTCCCGGCGATCACCAGCATGTCGCCGTTGGGCAGAGTCGTGGTGGTCGGGTACCAGCGGCCGGCGTTCATGTCCGGCAACCGCGTCCAGGTGTTGGTGAAGGGATCGTAGATGCTGGCGTGCGGGAGCCCGACATTGCTCTCGAAATGCCCGCCGCTGACGAGCAGCTTTCCATCCGCCAGGAAGGCATGCCCGCCGCAGAAGACGTTGTAGCCGGGCCAGGCAGCGATCGAGAACTGATCGGTGGCGGGATCCCACTGGTTGATCCGATCGGGGGCCGTCTCGGTCCAGGAGAGGACCTTGCCCGTGGGCAAGAGGATCAGGTGCGTGCCCGTATCCGGCCAATCGAAGACGGGCGACCACTGACCGGCAACCGCCGGCTCGGTGGCCTGGGCCGACGCGTTCGTTGCGAACAGCAGCAGCATCAGCATCAGCGCCCCAATGAATCCGGCGCGGCCGAGCCCACGCGGCGGATGCTTGCCGGGCCGACGGCGGCGACGGAAGAACAGCAGCGGGAGCACCGGCGCAAGCGCACCTCCGCCCGCGCACCCGCAGCCAACGGGGGGAGCAACGGGCACCTCAGGTATCGGCACCGAAGGCACTTCCGGCGGCGGCACCGGGTCGACGGGGCCCTCGCAGGTCGGCGGCTCCTCCTCGGTGATCGGCGCGTACGGTCCCCCGGGAACCCAGAGCGCCTCCACCCAGAGCGCCTCGCACGACGGCTCCCCCGCTGAGTCGACCCGCGCGTAGAGCTCGTAGTACCCGTTCTCCAGGGCCGAGGCGTCGAACTCCCAGGTCCCCTCGCCGCCTCCCGGTGGGAAGGAGATGCCATCGGCGAGGTCGAACAGCGTCGTCCCATTGCCGTACTTGAGCGACACCGTCGTGGCGCTGTCGGGATCGTTCACCTTGAACCGGATGATGAAGCGTCCGTGCTCGTCGACTTCCTCATCCGGGAGGTTGGTGATCCACACTGAGGGAGGAACTGCCTCCGGTGTGCGGACGGTGACCTTGCCGGGAGCCGGGGAGTAATAGACCTCGCCTTCCTTCCGGAGCACGGCATACGCCTGATAGCAGCCGGGCGACAGGCCCGTGGTGTCCCAGTCGTAGTACGGCACGCCCTCCGCCAACGAGAGGTCTGTCTGGGTGATCGGCATGTCCGTCGCCGGATCGGGCGGCACGTACGTGGACACCGCCTTTCGGCTGGCAAAAAGGCCGATGCCGAATTTTCCGTAGAGGTCCGAGCCCTCCCAGCGAAGGCGGACCGGCCCGCCCTCCAGCACGACTCCGACTCCCTGTGGCTCGACGAAGGTGAAGTCCGGCTGGTGTGCGAGCGCCGGCGCAGCGACCAGGATGGCGATCGGAACGATCACGCCTGTCCAGCCGCGCCCCCTCCCAAAGTGCTGCGAATCCATCGAGAACTCCCCCCGGTGTTGGAATGGACGGTAGACGGCGTGTGCACGGTGCATTCCACGCGCGTTTGCATCCTGCAGGGACGGGGGAGCGGGTACTTCTCGACAGGCCCTTGCCCCCTGGAGGGAACGGCGCAAGGCGTGTCGTGGAAACGAAGTCCCACTTGCAGGGAACTACCGGCGGGCCTGGTCGCCTGCTGTTCGAGCAGAAGATTTGACTCTACACGTCTGTTCAGGGAGCATTCCCCCTACGGAACACCTGTTCCGGTCCGCCACTGAGGCGACATACGGAGGTCGAGCCGCGATGGAAGAGCTCACCGACAGACAGCGAGAGATCCTCTCCTTCATCGTCCGGGAGACGGAGACCCGTGGGTTCCCTCCCACCATCCGTGAGATCGGCGAGGAGATGGACATCCGCTCCACCAACGGGGTGAACGACCACCTCAAGGCGCTGGAGCGGAAGGGTTACCTCAACCGCGGCGAACAGCAGAGCCGCTCACTCGTCCCCACGAAGCGCGCCCGCCTCGTCCTGGGGCTCGGCGCAAAGCAGGGCAACGGGATGATCGAAGTCCCGCTCCTCGGAAAGGTCGCCGCCGGTGCGCCGCTGCTCGCCACGGAGAACGTCGAAGACTCCGTCAAGATCGACAGCTTCCTGCTCGGCGGAAACGGGCGGGAGGTCTTTGCCCTCCGGGTGAAGGGCGAGTCGATGATCGAGGACGGGATCTACGACGGCGACTACCTCTTCGTGAGGAAGACGGCGTCGGCGCCGGTGGGTGAGATCGTCGTGGCGCTGATCGAGGACGAGGCCACGGTGAAGCGCTACTACCCGGAAGGCGACCGGATCCGCTTCCAGCCGGCGAACCGGACCATGGAGCCCATCTACGTCCACAAGTCCGAGTTCCGCTCCACGATGCTGCTCGGCGTCGTCGTCGGCGTGTATCGGCAGCTCAAGGGCGGCAAGCAGTAGCTCAGGGACAGCGCGTGACCGTCGCGTCCGCGCGCTGTGCTCTGGAGCAGGCGGCGCGGACGGTCTCGGCGCGCCCGCCCACCTCATGCGCGAGCCGCGCGGTCTCGAGCTGAAGCGCAACGTCCTTCTCCTGGCCCGGCTCGCTGACGAGCACCTCCAGGATCGCCAGCGCGTCCCCGTCCCTGCCGAAGAGCTGCAGCGTCCTCGCCAGCTCGCGCATCTCCCACGCGTCTCCGCCGGTGGCGACCTCGAGCGCCCTGTCCAGCTCCCTGCGGCCGGCTGCGAGCTCCTCCCTCGAATGATGAAGCCGCGCGATCCCGAGCCGGACCACGGCGCGATCCTTCACCTTCAGGGACGCGCGCCAGGCCTCGAGCGCCTTGTCGGGCTCGCCCATGGCTGCGCGCAGCTCACCGACCATCTCCCACAGCCCGGGATCGTCTTCGCTTCGCTGGGCCGCATCCGTGAACACCGCGAGCGCCTCTTCGAAGCGCTGTTCTCGAACGAGCAGCTCGCCCAGCTCGCTGAGCAGGGCCGGCGCGCTCGAGCCCCGGCCCCAGGCACTCTGGAGAATGCGAATGGCGTCCAATCGACGTCCCGCCGTGGAGAGCGCCTGCGCCGCCCGGACCCGGAGCTCCGCGGCCGCATCCGGCGTGGTCGCCACCTC
>JBAWAM010000911.1:0-2008 GCA_049589315.1 Myxococcaceae bacterium | reverse complement strand
GACACGCAGTACCTCTCGAAGAAGTTCACCTTCCGCCCCGGCGACGTGGTCGTGTGGTTCACGGACGGCGTCACCGAGTCGGAGAGCACCCAGCGCGTCCAGTACGGCTCGCAGCGGTTGAGCCAGTGCATCCGCGACAACGCGAACCTCCCCGCCGAGCGCCTGCGCGATGCCATCCTCCTGAACGTGCGTCAGCACATGGGGACCCAGCCCCAGGCAGACGACATCACCATCGTGGTGGCCGAGTACGCCGCCGCCGGAGTCAGCGCGTGACCATCCCCTCTTCTCTTCCGCGGCCCCTCGGCCTCGCGTTGCTGCTCCTTGCCGGCAGCGCGTCTGCCCAGTTCCGGCCGCCCCCGATGACCGAGGCCGAGCGCATCGTCATCAAGGCCGACGAGGCCCGGGTCGAAGCCAACAAGGCCCTGGTCGACAAGAACAAGGCCCGCGCGAAGGACCGCTTCCAGGCGGCGCTCGCCCGGTACGAGGAGGCCTTGAAGCTCGACCCGCATCTGGCCTCCGCGGCGGAAGGCATCGGCGAGTGCGGCACCGCGCTGGGTGACCACGCGCGCGTCGCGGACACGCTGCTGCCCTACGTGAAGGATCACCCGAGCGACATCACCGCCGCCTATCACGCAGGCGTCGCGCTGCTGAAGCTGCGCCGCTTTGCCGAAGGCGTTCCCCTGCTGGAGCGGGTGTCCTCGAAACACCGTCCCGAGCACTACCTGGCCCACTACTACCTGGGCCGCTACTACCTCTATGAGCAACGCGCGGACCCGGCCATCGCCGAGTTCAACGGGTACCTCTCGCAGCGCCCGGAGAAGCTCGCGGCCAACGACCACGAGGTGCTTCTGCTGCTCGGGCACGCCTACCTCTACAACCGCGAGGGGGCGTTCGCGCGCGAGGCCTTCCAGCGCGGTCAGAAGGGCCGGCCGGAGGACCTGAACTTCCAGATGGGCGTCGCCGCATCCTACGAGCTCGAAGCCCGGTACAAGGATGCGGTGAAGCTGCTCGAAGGACTGGGCGCCCGCTTCCCGCAGGCGCCCGAGCCGCGCGAGCGGCTGGGCTGGCTGATGCTGCAGAACGGCGACCTGCCGAAGGCGGAGCAGTCGGCCCGGGTGGCGCTGGACCTGAAGCAGAGCGCGGGCGGCTGGCACCTGATGGGCGAGGTGAAGCTGGCCCAGAAGAAACCGGCGGACGCCGAGAAGCACCTGCGCAAGGCGCTGGAGTTGGGGCCCACCCTGGAGCCGGCGAGGTTCGCCCTGGCCCGGGCCATCCAGCTGCAGGGCCGGAACGACGAGTCCATCGCGCTCCTCGAAGAGGCCCGCCGCAACGGCCTCAACAGCGTGGATCTGTGGGCGACCCTGGGCTCGGTGTACCGCCGCGCAGGTCGCTACCAGGAGGCGATCGAAGCGCACCGCAAGGTGGTGGAAGCGGTGCCGACCCTGGCGCGCGGGTACATCCTGATCGGCGCGGACCGGTACGCGACGGGTGAATGGGACGAGGCGATCGCCGAGTACACCCGCGCGCTCCAGCACGAATCCACCCACCCCGTGGCGAAGCACTGGCTGGCCATGTCCCTCACGCAGCGCGCCCGGGTGCTGGCGCGGCGCGAGCAACTCGGCGATGCAGCGCGCGACCTCCGCCGGGCGTTCGATCTCGAGCGGACCGCCCCGGTGGCCCGTTCGCTGGGTTCGGTGCTGATGACCCAGAAGGCCTGGGCCGAAGCCGTGGAGGTCCTCTCCAGGGGCGTCAAGCTGTCCGGCGCCTCCTGGCAGGAGCACATGCTCCACGGCTACGCGCTGCTCGGCGACGGCAAGCCCTCCGAAGCGGTGGCGGCCTTCGAAACCGCCGCCCGCATGACCCAGGACCGGGTCCAGGTTTCGGACATCTAAGCCGGCTGGGCGCTGGCCAAGCTGGAGCTCGGAGAGTTCGACACTGCAGTGGCCCGGCTGATGGAGCCGAGCTTCTCGAAGACCACCGGCACGGTGACCCGGGACAACCTCCCGAT
>JBAWAM010000910.1:0-9654 GCA_049589315.1 Myxococcaceae bacterium | reverse complement strand
CGTTGACGTTCAGCCGCAGCCCGGAGCCCTCGAGGTTCGCCACCATGCCGCCGAGGGTGAACGTGCCGGGAAGTGGTGGAGGGCAGGTGACCTGCACGTCGGTGATGTCGGAGGTACCCACCGTGCCCGAGGCGTTGGTGAGGGTGCACTCCTGGGCGGGACCGACGGGCTGGCCGACGACGCTGACCGTGTACGCGGTGCCGCTGGTCATCCGGTTCGGGAAGGTGAACGGAGCGCTGGTGGCGCTGATAGGGTCCCCATCGTTGAGCTTCAGTGCCAGGCCACTCCCAACGAGGCCCGACACGACGCCTCCGACGGCGTACGTCTGGATATCGGCTTCCACGGGAGGTGGAGGGTTGTTGCTCTCGCTGCAGCCAGCGGCGAGCACGGGAACGAGCAGGACGGTCAGGAGTTTCCAGTGGTACACGGCTTCCTCACGCGTGAACGACGGGCGCCGGCCTTTGCTGCACCGGACTCCGGCGGTGGAGAGTGACGCCGTGCAGGTAAGTCCTCGGGCCGGCGCCGTCACTCCGTCCGAGCGATGCCGAGGAGGTAGTAGACGGGCCTCTCCTCCGGGCGTACGGGTTGCGGCAGGAGGTGAAGAGAATAGCCGCGGGACGAGGGGGCTGGTGTGGGACAGGACGGATCGGTCAGGCTGTGCGGGCATGATCTTCCGCCAGCTCTTCGACGCCGACTCCTCGACCTGGACCTATCTGATCGCCGATCCGGCGACGCAGGATGCGGCGCTGATCGATCCGGTGCTCGAGCAGGTCGAGCGCGATCTCTCGCTGATCGAGGAGCTGGGGCTTCGACTCACGCTCGTGCTCGAGACCCACATCCACGCGGATCACGTCACAGGCGCAGGCGAGCTGCGCGCGCGGTCGGGCTGCACTGTCGTGGCCAGCGACAAAGGCGCGTCCTGTGTGAACCTCCACGTGAAGCATGGCGAAGAGGTCCCCTTGGGCGGGTTGAGCTTCCGCGTGCTCGCCACGCCCGGACACACCGACGACAGCGTGAGCTATCTGCTCGGGGATCGCGTGTTCACCGGCGATGCCCTGCTCGTACGCACGGTGGGGCGAACCGACTTCCAGAACGGCGACGCGGGTCAGCTCTACGACTCGGTGACGAAGGTCCTCTTCGCGCTCCCGGAGGAGACGCGGGTGTACCCGGGCCACGACTACAAGGGTCACGCGGTCACCACCATCCGTGAGGAGATGCGTCACAACGTCCGCATCGCCGGCCGCACGCGCGACGCGTTCATCGCGCTGATGAACGGCCTCGACCTCCCCGCGCCCAGGCGGCTCGACGTCGCGGTCCCCGCCAATCGCGCCTGCGGTGAGTCGCTCAGAAGCCCGGAAGACCTCCGTATGGAGTCGCGATCTCGAAGTGGGTGATCCACCGCTTCGGCACCTGTCTATCGACCCCGCCGATGTCGAACGGGCGGGCGAAGTAGAAGCCCAGCGCCAGCGGCCCGAGCGCAAGTTGTACCCCCGCGACGCCCGCGGCCACCCGCGACGTCCAGGCCCGGCTGTAGTCGGAGAACACCGCCCCGGCATCCGCACCCACCACGCCCTGCAGCGCGATGCCGCCGAACTCCGGCGCCAGTGGAAACTGAAGCTCGAACTGACCGAGGTAGTAGCCTTCGCCCACCGTCAACAATGAGCCGGTCTGATACGCCCTGAGGTTCTGCGTCGCCGGCACGTAGAAGTCCTCTCGGAACCCGCTGCCCAGGTTCGCGCCGGCGCCGATCCGACCGTAGAGGAACAGCCGCTCGTACCCGCTGAGCAGCGGCTGGTACCCCTGAAGCTCGGTGGTCAGCGTGTAGAAAGGCAGGGCCCCGGCGGTGAACGGCAACGTGCTGCTGGCGCCGAAGGTGAGCGCGAGCCCGCTGTACGGCCCGAAGTACGCGAGCTTCGTGGTGTCGAGGGCGAACTGTGCGCCGGCTTCGACCGCGGCGGCGGTGTGCTCCAGTCCCCGGCTGGCCGCCAGCCCGGGCGAGGAGAACTCGACCCCGCGGATCGCCTGGGGAGAAACGAATCCGTCGATCCGCGTGTAGGGGCCGAGCGGATAGCTGGCCAGGGCCTGCACCCCAATGCGCTGGAAGATGAAGGACTGGGGCTCGAGGGTGTCCTCGAAGTCGAGCTGCAGGCCGCTGATGATGAACAGCGCGCCGCCCCAGGTGATCCGGCCCGTCTGGTTGATGTAGGTCAGCGAGCCGCTGCTGCGATCGAGGTTCCTGAAGTAGCTCACGTCGACGCCGATGAGGTTCGTCTTGAACCTGTCCGCGAACATGGCCGCGCCGAAGATGTACGGGCCACCGGTCACTGCACCGTAGAGCTGCTGAAGGTTCAGCTCGGACAGGGGCCGATACGCCTCAGGGTCCCTGATGGGCGCGCGCGGGACGTCCCACGCGGGGAACCCCGCGCCGCCCACGCCTTCGCCTTTGGCGACGAGGGTGGGCGCGACCCGTTCGGTGCGCCCGACCCACTGCGCCTCGGGCACCATCACCAGCTCGTTGTGCCCGTCGAGCAGGGAGACCCCGAGCAGCGCGCCTCCTGTTGCCAGCGCGGGGGCGCGGAGGGACGTGGGCAGGTTCGAGAGCAGGGTCGCGTCGACGTCGTCGAGTCGCCACGCCTGGTCGAGCCCGGTCGCGTTCGTGGTGAAGGCGACCCCGTACTGCGTGATCGACACGTCGGTGACGTCGGTCTGGTCGCCGGCGATGTCGGTCACCGGGAAGGGACGAAGCCCCTCGAGCCTGAACAGCTCGGTCCGCGCGTCCGGCGTCTCGTCGGAGATGAAGTACAGGTCCCCGTCCGACGCGTAGGCGAGGCTCGTCTCCGCATACGGATCGCGCGTGAGCTGGGTGACCTCGGTGTGCGGATTCAGCGGTTCTTCGATCCGGTAGATGTCCAGGAACCCGGTCATCCGGCTCAGGCCACTGAAGGCCACCTGACTGGTCGGGGAGATCGCCGGAGAGCCTCCTTCGATCAGCTTCTCGAACCGCCCGAGATCGTGCTCGACCACCGGGCCAAGCTCGAAGCGCACGCGTCCGTCGGGCTCCTCCCGCCGTTCGTACGTACGCGCGAACACGCGGTCTGTGTCCGAGACCCGGCCGATGTAGACGAGCAGGTTGTTGGAGATCGCCGCCACCCGTCGCGAGGTGGGGTGCAGCGAGAACAGGCCGATGCGCTGGTCCTGGGTGATCATCTGCTTCGACTTCGGATCCCTGAGGTCGCGCAGGTACAGGCGCGCCACGCCGCTCTCGCGGTCGATGAGCCGATACACCAGGGTGCGCCCGTCCGGTGCCACCGAGAGGCTGTCGATGTCCCCTGCCCCGAGATCCTTGACGACCTGGACCTGCTGTGTGGGGCCCTCGCCCTGAACGGACAGGTCGACCTTTCGCTTTGCCCAGGCGTGCCAGCGCGCGTCGAGGTCTTCGACAGAAACGCCGGTCGCGTTCGCCACCAGCGCCTCGAACGTGCTGAACTGGCCGCACATGCGCGGGGACTCCTTCAAGACCCGCTGCACCGTGCCCTCCCCGAACTCCTCTTCGAGGAAGCGCGCCTGGGCGTGCCCAAGCAGGTAGATGCGCTCGTACGAGTACACCGAGTCGTCGAAGAAGCGGGGAAGCGGATCCGGCTTCCCGTCGATGATCCGATCCGCCAGGGAGGCCAGGACCTCGGACGTCAGCCCGTTCCTGGAGTAGAGCTCGGCGAGCCCTTCGATGAACCACAGCGGCATCCCGAGCAGCGGGTTGCAGTCGGGGCCGCTCAGGTCCCTCACCTTCTGGATCGTGAACTGGTGCGCGAGCTCGTGCTCCATCACGTGCATGAAGCGCTGGTGCTCGCCCCAGTACGGGAGCGCCATCGTCAGATCCTCGGTGCTGGTGACGCCGAGGGTCCCTTCACTGATCAGGAACGCGCGCGTGGAGAGGAACTCGAAGTGTGAGTTGTAGAGGAGGAATGGGATGCGCTGCGTCGGGAGATAGTCGAACTGCTCTGCGTGTTCGGCGTAGGCCGCCGCGATGAAGGGCTTGGCGACCTCTGCAATCCCCTTCTCCTCCTCATAGAAGTAGAGCCGGACCGGCGCGCCGGTCTCGAGCGGGACGAAGTCGTCGTACTTCCAATCGAACTCCCACCAACGGACGTTGTTCTTCCCCGGGAGCGACGGGTAGACGGTCTGCAGGCCGTACGCGGGGCCTTGCGCCCACGCCGCCGCGCTCCCCAGCAGAACGCCCACTGCCAACCACGCACGCAGCCGCATCCGTCCCCCCCCCGTCAGAACTGGACCGGAATGTCGAGCTGTCCGATCAGGTAGTCGCTCCGGCTCATCGGCGGGTCCAGCGGAACGGTCAGCGAGATGCCGGGCCGGAGCGTCACCGGGCCGATTTTCGGGTGGAGGCGCACACCGAACGCGGTGGTCATGTTGTCACGCGTCTCCGGAGCGTTGGCCACCGCCACCGGGGTCGACAGCCAGCGCTGGTAGCGAAGCTCCGCGCCGATCGACAGCAGGGCGATCGGGAAGTAGCCCAGATGCAGCCCGCTGGTGAAGTTGGTCTTCGACGCATCCGCCTGGACCTGATCGCCCCTCACCCGCGTCAGCTGCAACACGGTCGCCTCAAGCTGCGCCGTGAAGCCGCTGCGCGACCAGGACAGTCCCACTCCGGGAAAGACGGTGAAGTCGTTCACCGCGAACATCGCGTTGTCCATCGCGGAGCGCGCCAGGATGCCGGCCGCGGCCGCCGCGGCGGCTTCGGGATCCCGATCGTTCCCGCCGCCCATTCCCACCGGGGCGGTCAGCCCGAGGAACAGCCCGAGCCTCAGGTCGTGGCCCAGCGGGATCGCATACGTGCCGCCCACGACCGGGTTCACGAAAGCCGATCCGCCACTGCTGAGATGGACGAAGCCCAGCCGCAGCAGCGGCGCGAACTGTGGGGTCACCTTCCAGCAGGCGAGGAACATCGCCGCCGTGGTCACGTTCCAGCTGCCGTCCGCGCCCCGAAACCGGGCGAAGGAGTTGTCGGTCCGGAGCACGTTGACCGCGGCCGTCGTCCGGAGCTGCCACGGCAGCGAGTACGGGGCGGGCGCCTTCGTCGGCGCGTCCATCTGGGCCAGGACCCAGGAGGGAGCCAGCAGCACGGTCCACAGGATGAGGCGCCTCATGCGTGTGGAAGACACGTCAGACCTCCAGGTCGGCGCACGGGTGCGAGCCGTGTGCCACTTGCGCCGGATCAAGCTGCAAACGGGCGGGCCCGGGTGCAAGCAGACGCCGGGTGCAGTCGATGCGCGCTGACTGCGCGCTGATGCGCGCTGACGCATTCCCTGCATTCCTGACCGACCTCGGTGCCACGCAATGCCCTGGCCCGGACAGTGCTATGGATATTGGTGTCCACTGAACGATCGAACCGCTCGGTCCGGAGGCTGCGCATGAACTTCAAAGTCCACGTCATCGCACCGGTCGCCCTGCTCGCAGGGGTGATGTCGGCTTGCACCGCAGAGCAGCGCGCGCCTGAAGCGTCCTTGCCCACCTCGGTGAAGGAGGCGCAGGTCTCACCTCCGGACACCGGCGGCTCGGCGAACGGCGATCTGGGCATGCCGGTGGGTCCGCCGGTGAAAGCCATCCTCACCGACCCGCCGCTGGTACCTCCGCCAACCGGGAGGACGCAGCCGGCGAAGGTCATCGTCGAGCTCGAAGTCCGCGAGCTCGAGATGGAGATCTCCCCGGGCGTGAAATATACGTTCTGGACGTTCGGCGGAAAGGTGCCCGGAAAGTTCATCCGCGTGCGCCAGGGCGACACGGTGGAGTTCCACCTGCTCAACCACCCGGACAGCAAGCTGCCGCACAACATCGATCTGCACGCGGTGACCGGCCCCGGAGGCGGGGCGGAGGCGTCTTTCGCGGCGCCTGGACATCGCACGCAGTTCACCTTCAAGGCGCTCAACCAGGGCCTGTTCGTCTACCACTGCGCCACGGCTCCGGTGGGCCTGCACATCGCCAACGGCATGTACGGGCTCATCCTGGTGGAGCCGCCCGAGGGGCTGCCTCCGGTCGATCGCGAGTACTACGTCATGCAGGGCGACTTCTACACGGAGGGGCGGTACGGCGAGAAAGGCCTGCAGCAGTTCGACATGCAGAAGGCCATCGACGAGAACCCGACCTACGTCCTCTTCAACGGCAAGGAGGGCGCGCTCACGGGTGACGGTGCGCTGAAGGCGAACGTGGGCGAGACGGTGCGGCTCTTCGTCGGCAACGGCGGCCCCAACCTGGTGTCGAGCTTCCACGTCATCGGCGAGATCTTCGATCGGGTCTACGGCGAGGGCGGGACGCGGTACCAGGAGAACGTCCAGACGACGCTCATCCCCGCGGGCGGCGCGACGATTGTCGAGTACAAGGTCGAGACCTCGGGCAACTACGCGCTGGTCGACCACTCCATCTTCCGCGCCTTCAACAAGGGCGCGCTCGGCACGATGAAGGTGGTGGGCGAAGAGCGGAAGGACGTCTTCTCCGGCCAGGAGTCGGACGCGGTCTACCTGGGCGAGGCGACGGCCCCCGCGGACCCGGCGCGGGCACAGGCGCAGGCCCTGGCGAAGGCCCTGACGAAGGGCGAGCCCGAGCGGTCCGGCGGAAAGCTCTCGCTCGCGGAGCAGATCGCGGCGGGCGAGCAGAAGTTCGCGGGCTCGTGCGCGGCATGCCACCAGAAGGACGGCCGCGGGCTGCCGAACGTGTTCCCGCCGCTGGCTCAGTCGGACTACCTCATGGTCGACAAGAAGCGCTCGATCAGCGTCGTCCTCAGCGGCCTGAGCGGTCCGGTCACGGTGAACGGCGCCAACTACAACTCGATGATGCCTCCGATGGGCCAGCAGCTCAGCGACAACGACATCGCGAACATCCTCACCTACGTGCGCAACGCCTGGGGCAACAAGGGCGAGGCGGTGACGGCGGATGAGGTGAAGGCCGTACGTTCGGGCGGCGCGCGGGTGGCGGAAGGGACGCACTGATGAAACCGCTGGCGTGGGTGGCCGGCGCGCTGCTCCTGGCGGCGCCGGTGTCGGAAGCAGAGATGGTTCGCATAGGTCCGGGGACGTATCGCCCGATCTACCCGCCCAGCCCGGCCGAGGCGGAGGTCCCGCTCGGTGCCTTCCGGCTCGACCGACGCCCGGTGACGAACGCGGAGTTCCTCGAGTTCGTCCGCCGCTATCCTCGCTGGCAGAAGGACCGGGTGTCGCGGCTGTTCGCGGACTCGACCTACCTCAACCACTGGGAAGGCTCGCTCGAGCTGGGTCAGGCGAAGCCGCAGCAGCCGGTCACCCAGGTGAGCTGGTTCGCGGCGCGGGCCTACTGTCAGAGCCGGGGCGCGCGGCTGCCCACCGAAGCGGAGTGGGAGTTCGCGGCCTCGGCGAGCCAGAAGTCGGCGGACGGTCGCTCCGAACCCGGCTACGTCGAGCGGATCCTCTCCTGGTACTCGCGCCCCACGCCGAAGGTGCTCCCCGACGTGGGCCAGACGCCGGCGAATTTCTGGGGCGTTCGGGATCTCCACGGGCTGGTCTGGGAGTGGGTCTCCGATTTCGGGAACACGATGATCAGCGGGGACAGCCGTGACGGCGCGGACCCGGACAAGCAGAAGTTCTGTGGAGAGGGCGCGGCCAACTCCGGCAGCAAGTCGGACTACGCGAGCTTCATGCGCATCGCGTTCCGCAACTCGCTGCAGGCGCCCTACGCGTTGAAGAACCTGGGGTTCCGCTGCGCGCGGGATCTCTCCTCGAACCGAGGCACTCGATGAAGTCTCTTCGCTCGATGGTGTTGATGCTGCTGACGATTTCCGGCGTGGCCTGGGCTTCGGAGCCGGTGCCCTCGCTCTACGACCTCGAGGCCCGGCTGGTGGACCAGGACGGCAGGCCGACGACGCTCGATCTCGGGCGCGGACAACCGGTGCTGATCAGCATGTTCTACGCGACGTGCCCTCATGCCTGCCCGATGCTGATCCGCAAGATCAAGAAGATCGAGGCGCAACTCCCGCCCGAGGCGCAGGGCAAGGTGCAGGTGGTGATGGTCTCGTTCAACGGCGAGCGCGATTCGAACGAGAAGCTGTGGAAGCTCAAGGATGCGCACGGCGTGGATCCGGCGCGGTGGCACTTCACCCGGACGGAGGCCTCCAGCGTGGAGGAGCTCGCCGCGGTGCTGGGCATCAAGTACCGCTTCCTGCCCGATGGCGCGATCAACCACACCACGGTGATCACGCTGCTCGGACCGGATGGGGAGCTGCTCGCACGCGTCGACGGGACGGATCAGCCGGTCGACGACCTGGTGGAGAAGCTCCGAACGCTCACTGCGGCGCGGTGAAGGTGACGTGAGGAGGGTCAGTCGCGGCGGAGTGCAGAGACGAACCGGCAAATCAGGCCAGGGTCGATGTCCGAGAGGAGTTCGCTCCGAAGAACTCGCTCGACGGGTACAGCCAACCACCGACCGGCCCCACCCGGCCCGATCCGCCGTGCGGCTGCGGAGTTCTCGTAAAGTCCGGCTCTCAACGAACGTCTACTTTGTTCTCCACACGGCTTGACTGGGGTTCGCTTCGAAGCGGGCTCGCCGAGACGACCGATTGAAAACGGCGGCTCTCGCGAACGGCATACGGGCAAGCCGCAGCGATCGCGCACCCGCTCTGTAGGGCGGGTCACGCAAGCTTCAGTTCGTCGCTCCTGCGCACGGCCAGAGGCCTCGAAATGGCCCTGAAAACGCCATGGTAGCGGTGGGACATGCTCACGAATTCTCTCGCCGCCACGTCCCTTGCCGAGCTCAGCTCGGATGCGCTCACCACCCGCCTCTCCGAACTCCGCGGCGCCGAACGTCTCAGTCTTGTCGAGTTCCTCTGGTGCCTCGGCGAGATGGACCGACGCCGGACGCACCTCGATCTCGGGTATCCGTCGCTCTTTGCGTACTGCACCGACGCGCTCGGACTGCCCAAGGCATCGGCCTACCGGCGCACGGCAGCGGCGAGGCTCCTGGTCCGGTTCCAGGTCGCCGCCGAATATCTCGCCGATGGTCGCCTCTGTCTCACCACCTTCGTCCTGCTCAAGGATGTCCTCCAGCCGGAGAACCATCGCGAGCTGCTCGACCGCGCGGCGGGTAGAACGGAGGAACAGGTCGAGGTCCTCGTCGCCTCACTTCGCCCTCGCCTGGAGGTGAAGGAGAGCATCCGCCGTCTGCCCAATCGCGCCCCAGCGACTGTTGAATCGGTGACCATCGGTTCCGGGCCGGAACCAGGCGCGCCGTCACTCTTCGCTCCGAGCGCTCCCGAGGAGGAACCGACGGCAACGCCGCACTTCGCTGCGAACGTACGGGCTGAAGGGGCCGGGGCCGGCCTCGATGCCACCGTAAGCGTCGCGGCCGCTCCGAATCCGCGCCCGCGGCTTCAGCCCATCGACGGCGAGCGGCATTCGCTGAAGATGACGGTTGGCCCCGAGTTCATGGAGGAGCTGAAGCAGGTAAAGGACGCGCTGAGCCACCTCGTGCCCGACGGCAATTTCGAGTCCGTTCTGCGCGTATGCATGCAGAAGACGCTCGAGCTCTGCGCCCGGCGCAAGCGGGGCGCGCGTTCAATGGCTTCGCCCGCTGCTCGCCCACAGGCGCCCACGGCCGCTGCTCCTGAAGCCCAGCACG
>JBAWAM010000909.1:0-4951 GCA_049589315.1 Myxococcaceae bacterium | reverse complement strand
CTGGGCCTGGAGGGCGGCGAGCTGCTCCTTCGCGGTGGTCAGCTCCGCCTCGAGCGCGGTGACCTTCTGCTCTGCGGCCGTCTGCGCGGCCTTTGCGGTGGTGAGGTCTCCACCGGACTTGGCGAGGTCCGACTTGCAGACGGCGAGATCGGTGACCGCCTGCTGATTACATCCGGCGGTGACAAGGACAGCAAACACAACGGCGACGTAGGGCTTCATGGGGTCTCCTTGGGCGGAACGATTCGGTAGGTGTTTCGGCAGGGACAATTGGCTATCACGCGTGCCCGGGTAGGTGCCACAAGTGCAACGACGCGTGCAGCCCGGCCAAATTCAAACAGCCGAATGGCAGCAAGGGAGCGAGGTCCAGGCGGTGCCTACCCGCCGCCGAAGAGGCGTTTGAGCCAGCCGAAGAATCCGCCGCCCCCGGTGCTGGTCGCGGCGATGACCCAGGGGGAGGGGATCCCGGCGGGCAGCTCCGGCGCGGGTTCGGCGTGCAGGACCTCATCGACAGCACGTCAATCAGCACCACGCCTTCGAGCTGACCCAGCGAGTACGCCAGGAGGGCCGCGCCGAGGGCGATGGTTTCGCACGCTGCGCGAGGGCTTCTTCCCGAAGAACCGGGTGATGACGAGCGCTCTCCTATCTGGACCGTAAGACGCCCATCGCCCAATACGAGGACGGTGAGTTGGTCGGACTGGAGCATGACGGCACGCACTCCCCCTCGAGTGCGCCTGAACCCTTCCTCCGAATCTCCCGCCCGGGCATGCGTCTGCCCGCGGCATCTCGTAGTCGACCTCGCCGCGGATCAGCGACCGCTGCGCTCGAGCTTCGCGCGGTGGAGCCCCTGACCTGCTGAGCTCAGCAACGCCGGACGCGCGCGGCAACGAAGAGTGCTGCCGCCCAGATGATGGCCAGATTCCCCCCTGCGCCCGTGGTGCGGCAGTCGCAACCGACCGCGTAGTGGACCGGGGCCCCGACCGACTCGATCGACCCGCCGTCGCCGGCTTCGGCATTCCCGGCGCCACCATCCGGAACGCCCCCGTCCCTCCCCGCGCTGATCACCACCGACGTCATCGGTAGGCCCGTCGAGGCGGCGTTGCCGGCGAAGTCCACGGGAGCGACCTGGTACCAGTGCTCGCCCGGCATCGGCGCGTCATCGAACGTGGTGACGTTCAGTGCCCCATCACCCACGATCTGCTGCCAGGGCCCTGTCGGCGAAGGGCCTCGAAACAGCCGGTAGAAAGCGACCCCGGAGGTCGCATCGGTCGCCAGCGGCCAGCTCAGTGTGACGCTCGGAGCGGGAGCTGACACGGTGATGGAGGTTGGCGGAGTCGGCGGCTCGGTATCCTTCTGGATGTAGAACGCATCGGTGACCGATGCGGTGCTCCCGTCCACATCGGCTACCCGAACCGAGCAGTAGCTCCTTCCCTCCGGCAGCGCGCTCCACACGCCGGAAGGAAGCGCCCAGTCGGAGACGGCGCTCGTTCCGGAAAGCGCGCCGGCCTGGCTCCACGCGATCGACCGCATGCCCGTACCACCGGGTCCACTCCAGGCCTCGAGCTCCCATGAGGCCAGCGCCAGATCGTCGGTGAAGTCGACGTCGTAGCGTCCGTCGTTGATCGCCCGCCAGGTGTCGTCTCCCGACTGGTTGTCGAGAATCGCGGGTGGGTTGCTGATGGGACATCCCATGGGCGCTGGCGCTTCGACGATACGGGTCGAGGACCCGATGATCGCACGACGGCGGGTGCAATCGGCCCACGCGGCGCCGTTTCCACTGGAGTTGGTGAAATCTGCGGGCGTCACCCAGCTCGTGGGCTGGCCGGTGACTGCGTCTTCGACCGTCGCGTAGGGTTCGACTCCCGCGAAAGGAATCACCCACCAAACCGCATAGACAATGGTTCCCGCGACCGACATCGCTTCGAGGCTCAACTGCCCCGCGGGGTTCCACGGAAGGAGCGAAGCGTTCAGCGGGTCCACGACTGCCAGTCCGTTGCGCGCGGTCCCGAGAATCTGTGAGTAGTCGCCTCCGACGTACAGGCCGGCGTCCCCGATCGCGAGTGCTTTCACCGCGCCGTTTGCATTCGCAGCCCAGGGGACGGCAGCGCCGGAAGTGAGATCGACTGCGGCGAGATTTTGTCGCGAACTGCCTCCGACGGAGCTGAAGAGCCCTCCAATGAAGACCCGGCTTCCCGACGCCACGAGCGAATACACCGAGGTCCCCGAGACGTTCGGGTTCCATGACTGGAGTGCGCCCGTCGTGGCGTTCACCGAGGCCAGGCGCGAGCGGTTGGTGCCGCCCACATTCGTAAAGGACCCGCCGAGAATCAGATTCCCGCCGGAGACCGCGATCGTCTCGACGATTCCATTCACGTTCGGGTCGAATGCCAGAACCGAGCCCGACGACGCATCCACCGCGGCCAAACGATTCCGGGTCGTCCCTCCCACCGAGGTGAAGTCTCCGGCGAGGTAGACCGTGGAGCCCGAAATCACGATGTCATTCACCGGCCCGTTGGGATCCGGCGACCACGGCTCGAGCTGCCCCGTCGAGAGATTGATGGCTGCGACACGGGATCGCGCCACACCGCTACCCGAAGAGGAGAAACCGCCGCCCAGAATCATCCTCGATCCCTGCTGCACCACAGTCGCCACGCTCGCGTTGAGATTCGGGTCCCAGGGCAGCACCGCTCCCGAGGTTCCATCGACCGCGGCGGTCCTGTTTCGAGGCGTGCCTCCTGCGGAACTGAAGTTTCCGCCCAGATAGACGGTGGCCCCTGAAACTCCAATGAAGCGGACCCCCACCACGTCGAGATTGGGGTTCCAGCTGTTCGCGGCACCGGTCGTCGTATTCAGGGACGCGGCGCCCACGCGCGCGGCCCCGCCGACCGTACTGAAGTTGCCGCCCAGATAGACCGACGCTCCCGAGGCGGCGACCGCGTACACCGTATCATTGGCGTTGGGATTCCAGCTCGAGACCGCCGCCGACGTTGCATCGACCGCGGCGGCCCGATTGCGCAGGGTTCCGTTGACCGAGGTGAACTCTCCTCCCAGGTACACCTGCGACCCGCTCACCGCGAGGGCCCAGACCCGTCCGTTCGGATTGGGGTTCCATGGGAGCAACGCTCCAGTCGCTCCATTCACCGCCGCCGCATGATTCCGAGGCGAGCCGAGGAAAGTGGGGAAGTCGCCGCCGAAGTAGACCGTGTTGCCCGAGACGGCCATCGCATCCACGTAACTGCCCGGACTCGGACTCCACCCCAGAACCGCGCCCGTGGTGGCGTCCACCGCGGCGGCAGCGATCCGGGTGGCCCCGCCGACGTTGTTGAAATAGCCGCCGAGGTAGAGCGAGTTCCCGACCAACGCCAACCCCGAAACTCCGCCGCCGACGACGTTCGGGTTCCAGTCCGGGTCCACTCCCCCGTCGGGGAGGATGCGTGCGACGCCATTGCGACGAAGACCACCGACGTGACGGAACGATCCACCGATGTAGAAGCCACCGCGCCCATCGGGCGTCGAGGTCGACACCGTCCCATCCACCATCGGGAGGTCTCCGGGAACGGGGACACCCGATGCGGAATCCACCTCGAACAGGTGGCCGCGATACTCATTCACCCGCGTAAACAATCCGCCGACGTACAAGGTGTTGCCCGACACCGCGAGCGCGCGAACGTTCGCGTCGACGCTGAAGCGCTCCGCCGCCGATGCCTGCGCCGCAGTGACCGTGAAACTCATCTCGCTGGAGACCTCGGAGATTCCGAAGTCATCCTGAGATCGCACCCGGAAGTACCAGACGCCCGGCGAGAGATTCCTCAAGGTGCGACTGTGGAGCGTGTCCAGGCCGTTGAAGCTCGAGGTCCCTGGATACATCGACCAGTCACTCTGAGGAGTCGGGCCGTAGAGGATCTCGGTCGTAGAAGGGACGTCCGTGCGCCACGAGATGGTGACCTGATGGGTCGCGACATGAACGCTCGGTCCTTGAATCACGACCGCCTCGGCGCGCACACCGAGCAGCAGCAGCAGTCCCAGAAGAACGAGGACCGTGGATCTCACGCGTTCTCGCCGCAGGCGGCGAAAACGCAGACCTCCGCGAGCACCGACACTGGAATGAGATGAGACGAATCCATCAATCAAGCTGAAAATTATCAGGAGGCGGATCGTTTTGCGAGACGGTCCTCGTGCGTGAACTCGGGACCTCATGCAGTTGAAGTGGTTTTCGGAAGGTTTGGGTCGGTCTGGGGACCCTGAACCACTGCGGACCTGGGCTCGAAGCGCTTCGGCGGAGGCGCATCGGATTCCGAGTTGGCCGCGGGCGGCGGGAGTGGATATCTGTGAGGCCATCTGCAGCGGAGAGCCCGTGCCCCAGATTCCGGCGGGGTGCGAGAACCAGGGCTGCGAGTGCGATTGACCTGAGTGAGTAGTCCAGGAGGCCCGGATCGCCGCAACGTGGTCCGGGCCTTCACGAGTTCTGTCGGTATCCGGCGCAGGTCAGGACCATCGTCCTGGTGGCCGATGGTCGAAGGCGTTCAAGCTTCCCGTCGTGCTGCTCCCAGTCGCGGTGACGGTGCTTCTGACATGAAACAGCCCTCCCACGTGTCGCTCGTGGCCGGTCCGTGACCGACTACCGTCATCAACGCCTCGATCACCCCAGTATTGCGAGCCCTCCAGTGCGACGTCGCCCAGGCCATGGTGGCGTTCGGCGTGGAGGGAGAGCACCGCGAGTACACCCCGCATCTGACCCTGGCGCGGGCGCGAGATCCGCGGGGCGATCCCAGGTTGGCCGACTGCCTCGAGCCGTTGGAGCCGTCCACTGCGCGAAGCTCAAGCGCAGCGATCGCTGATCCGGTTGGACCTCCGACGCAGCCCGCCCACCGCGAAGAGCCCGATCAGCGCCATCCAGGCCCCGCTCCCCGATCCCGCCGCGCAGCCACAGCCCGCAGCCTCTTGAGGTTCCGTG
>JBAWAM010000908.1:0-1616 GCA_049589315.1 Myxococcaceae bacterium | reverse complement strand
CGTGCCCGGTCCGCCTCATCGCCCGCCCGGTCCGCCACCGAACCCTTTCGGTTGACCGAAGCGAGCTGACGGGTTGCCCGGGCCGGACGCACCGATGCCCGCTCCACCGTCCGCGCCGAACTGCCCTTGCCGGTCTGGGCGGCCACAGGATTCTGGACCCGCGGCGGAGGGCGGCGCGACGGCGAAGGCGCATCGGCCCTGACCGAGAGCTCGTAATCGCCGACGACGATCTGGGCCCGCGGCCCGACGACCGTGGGGCCCTCGATGCGCGCACCATCGACCCAGGTCCCGTTGGCCGAGCCAAGGTCCTCGACGAGCAGCTTGCCATCCTGCTCGAAGAAGCGGACGTGACGGCGAGAAACCCCACCCTCTGCGAGCACCAGCCCGTTTCCGTCGGCGCGACCGACGGTGAGCTCGCCCGAGAACGACTCCTCGGACTTGGAGCCATCCGGGCTCCGGATCAACAGCGTGGCCATGGAACGACCTTACTCCTCGCGGAAGATGCTCATGTTGACCGGGATCCCGCGGCGCTGCAGGTCGTCGTAGAACTTCGGAACGAAGCCCGAGGCGACGAACCGGCCACGGATCCTGCCGTCATCGGTGAAGCCTTCCTGCTTGAAATAGAAGATGTCCTGGAGGGTGACGATGTCGACCTCCATGCCGGAGACCTCGGTGATGTAGCAGATCTTCCGGGACCCATCGGAGAAGCGGGTCTGCTGGACGATGAGGTTGACCGCGCTGGCGATCTGCTCGCGGATGGCGCGGATGGGCAGCTCCATGCCGCTCATCAGCACCATCGTCTCCAGACGGGCGATGGCGTCGCGCGGCGTGTTGGCGTGGAGCGTGGTGAGCGAGCCGTCGTGGCCCGTGTTCATCGCCTGGAGCATGTCGAGCGTCTCGCCGGAGCGGCACTCGCCGACGACGATCCGGTCCGGCCTCATACGCAGACAGTTCTTCACCAGCTCACGGATGGTGATTGCGCCTTTACCTTCGAGGTTGGGCGGGCGCGACTCCAGCTGGATCCAGTGGTCCTGCGGAAGCTGGAGCTCGGCCGCGTCCTCGACCGTGACGATGCGTTCGTCGTCCGGGATGAAGGAGCTGATGATGTTGAGCGTGGTCGTCTTGCCCGAGCCCGTGCCGCCGGAGATGACGATGTTCTTGCGAGCCTTGACGCACATCTCCAGGAACTCCGCCATCTGCGGCGTGATCGTCTTGAACTTCACCAGGTCCTGGATCTTGAGCGCCTCGCGCTTGAACTTGCGGATGGTGATGCAGGGGCCCTTGAGGGCGAGCGGAGGGATGATGGCGTTGACGCGGCTGCCGTCCTTGAGGCGGGCGTCTACGAGCGGGCTGGACTCGTCGATGCGGCGGCCGATCGGCGCGACGATGCGTTCGATGACGCCGAGCACCGCCTGGTTCGAGCTGAAGATCTTGTCGCTGAGGCGGAGCTTGCCCTTCTGCTCGATGTAGATCTGGTTGGCGTGGTTCACCATGATCTCGCTGATTTCATCGCTGGCGAGAAACGCCTCCAGAGGCCCGAGCCCGAGGGCCTCGTTGAGCACGTCGGTGAGCAGCTCCTCCCGGTCGACGTCCTCGGGGATCTCACCGTCCGCATC
>JBAWAM010000907.1:0-1805 GCA_049589315.1 Myxococcaceae bacterium | reverse complement strand
CCACCGCTGGACGATCTGCCTCCGCTCCGAAGCCCCCGCCGAGTTCTTTGCGCAGCTCGTGTTCAACCCGGTCGGGATTCCGCTGCTCGCGGTCCTGGTCCTTCACGGCAGCCCGCGCGCGGCAATCGCCTGGACCGTGCTCGCCGGGAGCGTTGCGCTGCGCCTCGCTGGAACCGTCTTCGTCGACTTCGCCCTGCTTCGCCCACGAGGCGTCCAGATCGGGGCGAGCGCACTTCTCCGGCCCCTCGCGGACCTGCTGCTGTTCGGTCTCTCGATCGCTGCGCTGGTGTTTCCCTTCGTGCGCTGGCGAGGCCGCTGGTACCGCGTGGGGTGGACCGGACGGATCGTCTCGCATCAGCGCCCGTCGGAGGCGCCGTCATCGCCCGCTTCTCCCACCTGACTTCACCCCAGCCGCTTCACCTTGAAGCTCCTGCCCTTGATCTTCCCGTTGCGCAGCCCGTGCAGCGCGCGTTCAGCCCGAGCGCGGCGAATCGCGACATAGGTGCGGGTGGGCTGGAGGTCGATCTTTCCCACCTCGTCGCCGGCCAGCCCGACGTCTCCGGTCAAGGCACCGAGCAGGTCTCCCGCGCGCAGCTTGTCCTGACGACCGGCTTCGATCACCAGCGTCACCATGGGCGCCTGCCCCGGGGTCGGAAGCGAATCCGGTTCGGGCAACTCGAGCTTCTGCCACCGCACCGGTCGCCCCTGATGATCTTCGATCTCCTCGGCGCGGTCGCGCTCCCTGCGCGAGACGAGGCTGAGCGCCAGTCCCTTCTCGCCGGCCCGTCCGGTTCGACCGATGCGATGCACGTGTACGTCCGGATCGGTGGGTAGCTCATAGGCGATCACCATCGGCAGGCCCTTGATGTCCAGGCCTCGTGCTGCAACGTCCGTCGCCACCAGCAGCGAGCAGCTCTTGTTGACGAACCGCACGAGCACTTCGTCCCGCTCCCGTTGCTCCAACTCACCGTGCAGAGCGAGCACGCTGAAGCCGCGCTCCTTCAGCATCGCGGCAACGTCCCGCACGTCGTTTCGTGTCTGGCAGAAGATGAGCGCGGATTCGGGCTTGTGCTCGTGCAGCAGTGCCGTGAGCGCATCGATCTTCTGGTCGGGTGCGACCTCGAAGAAGATCTGCTCGATCTCCTCGGAAGCGGGCGCAGCATCGACAGTCACTTGAACGGGATCGCGTTGAAGCCTGCTGCTCATCGCGCGGATCGCCTCGGGAAACGTCGCCGAGAAGAGCAGCGTCTGTCTCTGGCGGGGCACCTGCGCGACCACCTCGGCGATGGAATCCGCGAAGCCCATGTCCAGCATCCGATCGGCTTCATCCAGCACGAGCACTCGCAGTTGCCTGAGGTCGAGGTTCTCGCGTCGGAGGTGATCGAGAATTCGTCCCGGCGTTCCGACGACGAGGTGCGGCGCCTGCTGCAGTGAGGGCGCCTGAGTTCGGCAGGGCACGCCACCACAGAGCGTCACGATCTTGAAATTCGGAATGAAACGCGCGAGTCGCCGCAGCTCACTGCTCACCTGGTCTGCCAGCTCGCGCGTGGGACAGAGGACCAGCGCCTGGACGGCCTGCGTCGATACGTCGACTCGCGAGATCGCGCCGAGTCCGAAGGCGACCGTCTTGCCGCTGCCCGTGCGAGCCTGCGCCGTGAGGTCCCTTCCCTCGAGTATCGGTGGAAGTGAGTTCTCCTGCACCGGTGTCATCTGCGTGAACCCGAGGACCTCGAGCGCGCGGGTGAGCGGGCCCTGGAGCGGGAGAGCGGCGAAGTCAGTCATGCGCAGTCCCCTAGCACGCGCGG
>JBAWAM010000906.1:0-8779 GCA_049589315.1 Myxococcaceae bacterium | reverse complement strand
ACGAAGAGGGCACCGTCCTGACCCACCCGTGGATTCTCGGCGAGCTGGTGCTCGGCGGGCTGTCCTCGCGCGAAGAGCACCTGCTCGACGGGCTGCCGAGCGCGCCGGTCGTACCGCACGACGAGGTGATGGCGTTCGTCCGGGTTCGACGGCTGATGCGCCGCGGAATCGGATGGGTGGACGTGAACCTGCTGGCGAGCGCCCTCACCGCGTCCGCGGTGCTCTGGACGCTCGACCGGGACCTGTCCGCTGCGGCGGAGGAGCTGGGAGTCGGGAAAAAGTAGCCTGTCCCCTTTTCCTGCGGCCGGCCCGGCGTCGGAGAGCGCTGGCGTGGCGGCGGGCTCGTCGTTACAGTGCGCCCCGTGCGTCGCATCATGTTCAAGTCGAAGATTCACCGTGCCACGGTCACGGACGCGAACCTGCAGTACGAAGGGTCGATCAGCGTGGACGTCGACCTGCTCAAGGCGGCAGACATCCTGCCCTACGAGAAGGTCGCGGTGTGGAACGTCACGCGCGGCTCCCGCCTCGAAACCTACGCCATCGAGGGCGAGGCCGGCAGCGGCGTGATCTGCCTCAACGGCGCGGCGGCGCACCTGAACCAGCCGGGCGACCTCGTCATCATCGCGACCTTCGCGGAGGTCGAGGAGAACGAGGCCCAGAGCTGGAAGCCGACCGTGGTCTTCGTCGACGAGAAGAACCGCATGGTCGAGAAGCGCGCCGAGGTCCCCGGACCTCAGCTCAAGGCCATCTAGTCAGGAGAACTAGAACGTCAGCGGCTGCCCGGGGGTCGCCACCTGGACCTTCGCCGCGCTGCGCTGCTTCTTCAGGGCGGCGGTCAGCTCCTCCGGCGTGCCCTTGAGCAGCGGGAAGGTCCCGTAGTGCATCGGGACCACGGTCTTGACCTTCAGGATTCGCGCCGCGACGGCCGCGCCGTTCGGGTCCATGGTGTAGTAGCCGCCGATGGGCAGCAGCGCCACCGTCGGCTTGTAGCGTTCGGCAATCAGCTCCATCGACGAGAACGCGTCGGTATCCCCCGCGTGGTACAGGACGGGGCCGTTGTCGATCTGGATGACGTAGCCCATCGCCGGACCGCCGTACTTGAGGTTCTTCGGGTCCTGGCCGTAGCCGCTGGAGTGCACCGCCTCCACCATCGTGATCGTGGCGTCCTTCACCCGGAAGGAGCCGCCGATGTTGGCCGCGACGTCCTTGTCGCTCGTACCGATCAAACCCAGCAACTCGAACGAGCCATAGACCGGCGCTCCGGTCCTCTTCGCCAGCTCCTGCGCGTTGCCCACGTGATCCGAGTGCGCGTGGGTCACCAGGATGGCGTCCAGCGCCTCCGGCTGCTTCGCGTCCTTCGGCGCCTTCGGGTTCTGCAGCCAGGGGTCGATCGCGATCCGCGCGCCGCCCGGCGTCTCCAGGATCCACGCGGCGTGACCCCACCACGTGGCCTGCGTCTTCCCCGCCGCCTTCGCGGGCGCCTTGCCCTGCTGCGCCAGCGCGGCCCCGGGCGACACGAACACCGCAACCGCGCAGAACACTCCCACCAGCATCTGCTTCTTCATGTGAACCCTCCCGTGTGACGCGTTTCTAGAGCGCGCGCCGTCCGCGAACAACGCGAACTCCCACTGGAGGGTCGCGCAGCGGAAGTCGCTTCACAAATTCGAGGCCGCTCCACCCGGATGGATGGAGCGGCCTCTGGACCGCCGAAGCGACCCACGGAGGATTACTTCACGGCCTTCACGCGCGCGCGCTTCTCTTCGCCGCCGGAGGGGGCGGGCTCCTCGGCGGCGGGCTCTGCCTGACCGGGGGCCTTGTTCACGCCGTACTTCTCCAGCAGCTTCGCTTCGATCTCCCGGTACACGTCCGGGTGCTCGATGAGGTACTGCTTCGCGTTCTCACGGCCCTGGCCAATCCGCTCGCCCTTGAAGGAGTACCAGGCACCGCTCTTCTCCACGATGCCCTCCTGCGAGCCGAGGTCGATGATGTCGCCTTCGCGGCTGATGCCGGTGCCATACATGATGTCGAATTCGACCTCCTTGAACGGAGGGGCGACCTTGTTCTTCACCACCTTCACGCGCGTGCGGCTTCCCACCACCGCCTCGCCGTTCTTGATCGCGCCGATGCGGCGGATGTCCAGGCGCTGCGACGCGTAGAACTTCAGCGCGTTACCGCCGGTGGTCGTCTCGGGGTTGCCGAACATCACGCCGATCTTCATGCGGATCTGGTTGATGAAGATGACGCAGGTCTGACTCTTGCTGATCGTACCGGTCAGCTTTCGCAGGGCCTGGCTCATCAGGCGGGCCTGCACGCCCATGTGCGCGTCGCCCATCTCGCCTTCGAGTTCTGCCTTGGGAACGAGGGCAGCGACCGAGTCGATCACCAGCACGTCGATGGCCCCGGAGCGGACCAGCATCTCCGCGATCTCCAGCCCCTGTTCGCCGGTGTCCGGCTGCGACAGGAGCAGGTCGTCGGTGCGCACGCCCAACTTGCGCGCGTAGCCGACGTCCATGGCGTGCTCCGCGTCGATGTAGCCGCAGATGCCGCCCTTCTTCTGTGCCTCCGCCACCACGTGGAGGGAGAGAGTGGTCTTACCGGACGACTCCGGTCCGAAAATTTCGATGATGCGTCCCCGGGGCACGCCACCAATGCCGAGCGCGATGTCCAGGGAGATGGAGCCTGTGGAAATCGCCTGGATGTCCCGAACCAGCGGCTCTCCGTTGCCGAGCCGCATGATCGAACCTTTACCGAACTGGCGCTCCACTGCGCTTACCGCCAGTTCGATCGCCTTCTCCTTCTCCGAACCCACCGCCATCGTTCTCTCCAGAGGTTGATCGGGCCACCCCGGCCCGACCGTGCACGTCAGGCTGCTCACCTGAACTCGCGTTTAGTATCGCGACGGTCTGACACTAGTCCAGCCGTCTGACACTCAGAACGACGAATCCGGTTGCTGGAGGAAGGGAGCGCTCCCCGGTCGCGTCGAAAGTGTCCATATTCGACGGACTCGGAGGCAGCGGCCGGGATGAACCATGCTTCATGGTGGAACCCACGCAGGGCAGCGGCCGTCCTTCTGTTCGCCGTTGTGTACTGCCTGCTGGGCGTCCTGGGCCACCTCGGCACCTGGTCGGCTTCAGGCCAGATCGCTGCGTGGTGGGCGCCCAGTGGCCTCGCGGTCGCTGCGCTGGTGAGAACACCCCGTCGGGTGTGGTGGGCGTTCCTGGCCGCCGTCTTTCTTTCCTCCACGACGGTCAATGCCTGGCAGGGCGCCTCCCTGGCTTCCGTGCTGGTGCGAGCCCTGGCGGACGTGGTCGAGCCTTTCACGGGCGCCTGGCTGCTGCGACGAACGTTCGGAAAGGGCCTCCCCCTTCGCTCGGTCCGCGAGGTCTTCGGTTTCGCGGTCTGCGCGGGCCTGGTCGGTCCCACGGTGGGTGCGCTCACCTACGGGGTGGGCACCTCGCTGTTCACCCCCACGCCCCCCGGCGGCCTGATCTCTTCGGTGGGGGTCTGGTGGAGCAGCGCGGTCCTGGGCGTGATGATCTTCGGACCGCCCGTGCTCACGTGGCGAACACGACCGCAGCTGCCCGGTGGGAAGCGGCGCGTCGAGCTGCTCCTGCTCTGCGGGACGCTGCTGCTCTTCACCGTCGGGATGTTCGCGTTCCCTGTGCCCAGCGTGATGGCGGTGGTGATCGCGTTCTCCACCTTTCCGGTCCTGGCCTGGGCGGCGGTCCGGTTCGGTCCGCAGGGGGCATCGCGCTCGGCGCTCGCGCTCTCGCTCTTGTCGATGTGGCCGTACATCGGTTCGGGCATCGAGCGGAATCCGGCCCAGACGGTCGCCACCCAGAGCATCTACGCCCTGGCCGCCTTCACCGCCCTCACCCTGTCCGCGCTCACCGCCGAGACCGAACGGCTCCGCAAGCGCGCCCAGGCGCAGGCGCTCAGGGCGGAGGAATCCCTCGCCCTGCTGGAGACGTCCCTCCGGCCGGCGCCCTTCGGCGTGGCGTTCCTCGACCGGACCCGGCGGATCTTTCGAGCCAACGACGCGTTCGCTGCGCTGGAGGGCTGTTTGGGGGATGAGCTGGTCGGCAAACTCCTCAGGGACGCGGTGCCCGCCGCCTCCCCCCAGCTCGATCCGCTGGTGAAGGAGGTCCTCGAGCGGGGACAGCCCGACGTGGATCGGGTCCTCGAAACGGGTCGCCCGCCGCGGCGATGGCTGTGCTCGGTCTACCCCGTCCGCATGAGGCGGGGCGCGCCGTGGGGAGTGGGCATCTTGATGATCGACATGACCGAGCGGATCGCTGCCGACGAGGAGAACGCGCGGCTCTACCGGGAAGCGCAGGAGGCGGTCCAGGTCCGGGAGGATTTCCTGTCGATCGCCTCGCACGAGCTGAAGACGCCGCTCACCCCGCTGGCGGTGCGGTTGCACCTGATGCGCCGCATGGCGGAAGCGGGCAAGCCCATCGACGTGGATCGGGTGGACCAGGCGCTGCACAGCGTGAGGCAGCTCACGGACCTGATCAACGATCTGCTCGATGCGACCCGGATCTCCCACGGCCGCCTCGAACTCCATCCCCAGGCGCTTCCGTTCAACGACGTCGTGCGTGAGGTCGCGGACGGCTTTCGCGACGCGTTCGATGGCCACAGGCTGGAGCTCGACATCCCGGAGGGGCGGCTCTGGGTGAAGGGCGACCCCCAACGCTTGAAGCAGGTGGTCATGAACCTCGTCGACAATGCGATCAAGTACAGCCCCTCTGGGGGAACGGTTCGGCTGGCGTTGCGACCGGGCGTGAACGAGCTCGAGCTCGAGGTCAGCGACGAGGGCATCGGCATTCCCTCGGAGCATCGGGAGCGGCTGTTCGAACGCTTTCACCGCGCCCCCAATGCAGCACAATCCTTTGGAGGCCTCGGGCTCGGGCTCTACATCAGCCGCGACATCGTGGAACGACATGGTGGGCGGATCTGGGCGGAGAGTGAGCCGGGGCACGGTTCCACCTTCCACGTGGTCCTCCCCCGGATACCTGCGGCCGAACTCCACGCCGCGCTGCATTGAGGGGCTGCGGCGATCGCCGCAGGGCGGGTAAGCTGCCCCGGTGGAAGGGAAGCTCATCGAAATTCCGTCTCGGCGGTACGGGAAGTACCGGGTCCGCTCCCGCCTGGGCGCGGGCGGCATGGCCGAGGTCTTCCTCGCCGAGTCGATCGACGAACGGGGAGATCAGGTCAGCGTCGCGCTCAAGCTGATGCGGAAGGGCGTGTCGGACGAGGCGTTCGCCGACGAGGTCGACCTGATGGGCCTGCTCCAGCACCCGAACCTGGTGAAGAGCCTGGAGATTGGCATCGCGTTCGGGCGCCCGTTCATCGCGATGGAGTTCCTCCTCGGCGGAGATCTGGCCGGGCTGATGCAAATCCATCGGCGGGAGATGCGCGATTTCCCCCTTCGAATGGGCATCTACGCGGTGCTCGAGGTGCTCAAGGGGCTCGCCTACTTCCATCAGGCGAAGACCCGTACCGGGACGCCGCTCGGCTTGATCCACGGCGACGTGAATCCCTCGAACGTGTTCTTCGCGGGCACGGGCGAGGTGAAGCTGGGGGACTACGGGGTCGCCAAGAGCCGCCGCATGGGGATCGGCCCGGGCGAAGGGGTCACCGCCGGCAAGCTGCACTACCTCAGCCCGGAACAGACCCGGGCGGATCAGCTGACGCCGGCGAGCGATCTCTTCGCGGTCGGGATCATGCTGTACGAGCTGGTGGTCGGATACCACCCGTTCCTCCCGAAGGATTCTTCGCCCGAGGCGGTCATGGCGGCGATCCGCTCGGCCCGCATCGTGTTCCCCGAGTACGTGGACAAGCAGATGGCGCAGATCCTCCGCCGCGCGCTCCACCCGGACCCGAACAGCCGGTACCGCTCGGCCGGAGAGTTCGCCGGCGCGCTCTTCCACCATGCACTCGACCACAACCTCACCCCGGCCCAGGCCGAGGTTCGCGCGTGGCTCGAGGCATCCCTGGGGATCGTCTCCTAGATTGGGGGCATGTTCCACCCTCAGGGGCCGTCGCTTCGCGAGCTGATCGTCCAGGCGCTCTCTTCGACGGAGCGAGGCTATGACCTGCTCGCGCCGAAGTTCGACTACACGCCCTTCCGCACGCCGGACGTGATCTTGGAGACGGCGGCACGCGTGCTCGCGGACGGCGGGCCCATCGGAAACGCGCTGGATCTCTGCTGCGGGACGGGCGCGGCGATGCGCTCACTTCGGCCGATCTGTCGAGGCAGCGTGATCGGGATCGATCGAAGTCGGGGGATGCTGGAGGAGGCGCGGCTCAGGCTGGAGGATGCGCCGGGCTCAGCGGCGATCGGGCTGGTACGAGGGGACGCGCTGGAGCTCCCGTTCAGGGACTGCTTCGACGCGGTGGTGTCCTTCGGCGCGTTCGGTCACATCCTGGAGCGGGACGAGCCGCGACTCCTGGATTCGATCTTTCGCGCGCTTCGCCCGGGCGGGAGGTTCGTGTTCGCAACGGCGGACCCGCCCTCTGCGCTGAACCCGCTGGCGCTGGTGGCGCGCGGGTTCAACGCGGCCATGCGCCTGCGCAACGCGGTGCGGAAGCCGCAGTTCGTCATGTACTACCTGACGTTCCTGCTGCCTCGAGCACAGGCGCTCCTCGAAGAGCAGGGGTTCGAGGTGAGGGTGCATCGGGAGGTGTTCCCGAAGCCGTACTCGAGGCTGGTGCTGGTCGAGGCGAGGCGCGGCGGATGAAATGGGTCAAACCAGCGCTGAGAGGGTGCTCCCCATGACCTCGCGGACCGGCGGTCGGGCCTCCCCGTTCGCCTCAGTCCCCGTCGCACGGCGCCATCGGGTCCTCGCCAGGCTCCGAGGCCCCCGGCTCAATGAGCGGGAGCTCGGTGACCCAGAACGGCACCACGGGCAGCTGGGTGCCGGTGACGGCCGCCGGACTCCCGGCAGTGTTGAACTGGGAGCTGACCACCAGCAGCCCGTCCCGGAAGCGTGCCACCGAGGTGGGGAACGCGAAGGTGGGATGCGGGATGACGCGCTCGAGGGTGGCGCGGGTGAAGTCGTCCGAGAGCTGCACCACGGCGATGGATTCGGGCAGGTTCTGCGCCACGTACAGCGTTGTGCCTCGCAGGAACATGCCGTCGGGCGTGTTCAACGTCGCGCCGGTCGTGTCCACCTGGACCACCTCACGTGTCTGCAGGTCCACGCGGAAGAGCGCGTTCTCGTTGCGTTTCCCCAAGAGGAGATAACGGCCATCCCGGGTCGAAACGATGCCATTGACATTGATGCCCTCGGGCCCGGCGGCGCTCACGTACCTCACGGGTGTGCCGTCGAAGTGCAGGAACTCCTGCAACTCGTACTGGTCCGCACCCACCGGCGCGACGCGGTAGAGGACCGGGCGGACGGAGTCCGTCACGTAGGCGCTTCCGTCCTGCGCGAAGGCCACATCGCTGAGGAACGTCTGCCCCTCGCGAAGCCCGTTGTCCAGCCGGGTGAGGAGCCGGCCATTTCTCGTGTCGTAGACGAAGATCAGGCCGCTCTGGCGCCCCGCCACCACAAGTCGCTGGTTCGAGAGAGACAGCCCCGTCGCGAGCGTCCGGCCATCCGCCCCCGCCGGGGAGAACACCTCGAACCCGGGTGTTCCCACTCTGCCCTTGTAGAGAGTGCCTTCCTTCACCGAGCCCACGAAGAAGGTGCCGCAGGCCGCATCCACGGCGATGCTCTCCGGGTACACCTCTCTGCTGTCCACGAACGAGTGCAGCAAGGGGATGGCGTGAGCCGCGAGCCCCCCAACCGGTGCGGCGCTTGGGACGTTCTCCTGGGCCGACCCCTGCGAACAGCCCATCACGAGACCTGCTCCTGTCGTGATGAACATCTTCAGCAGGATACGACCTGGGCTCGAGCACCTCATTCACCAACGCTGCGCACCGCCTCCCATGCCCACAAGCCCTGGGAGCGCGGACAATCCCGACGAGCGCCATGCCCCGGCGTCCTGGCGCCGACGTTCCGAGGTGAGGCTTACTCGAGGCTGGTGCTGGTGAAAGCGCGCCGGCCTGCAACATTCCAGAACCCGGCGAGATAACTCCAGAGACGGGCCGGCAAGGGGAACAACATCTTGAGGCTGGAACTGCGATTCTCTCTGGTCGTGTTGGCGCTGTGCTCGTTCGCATGTGGATCGCCTCCCACGCCCGGTGTCGAAGCGGATGGCGGGACAAATCCGGCGGAGCCCGACGCAGGAGCGTCCCCGGACGCCGGGCATTCCGGAGATGCGGGGACCTGTTCCGGCGACCCGCCCGGAGAGCCGGAGTGGGTGGATCTGGGAACGCTCCCCGGACCTGAGTTCGGGAACGCCATCGCCACTGTCGGATCGGAGGTGCTGGTGGGGACCTTGGATGGAACCTGGGCCCGGCCCATCGATGGCAGCGGCCGCTGGGAGCGCCGCGGACTCGAGGGGATCTTCATCCAGACATTGCTCGTGCACGAAGTCCCGGGTCAGCCGGCCCGCGTGTTCGCCGGGGGCGATCCGAAGAATACCCGCGATGGGCGCCCCTTCTATCGGTCGGAGGACGGCGGAAAGACCTGGATCCCCGGCGGCGACGAGTTCCTCGACGGCACCGAAAAAACGTGGCTCGCGGTGCACCACCTCGTGCGTCAGCCTGGCCCCGAGGCCGAGGGACTGGGGGTCTTGTACGCCAACATGTCCGGAACGACGGTGGCGCGGTCGGTCGATGGGGGCCGCAGTTGGGAGTTCGTCGTCGGCAAGGCCCAGATTCAGGCCA
>JBAWAM010000905.1:0-2837 GCA_049589315.1 Myxococcaceae bacterium | reverse complement strand
GTTCAAGGTAGGCCGCGTGCTGCGGAACGTGACCTGGGCTCATGACCTCGGCCGCGTCGCCCGCCGCCGCATGGCATCCCGCCGCGCGTCGGCGCGGGCGTTGGCCTCCTGCTGGAGCGCGGCGGAGGACGCCTGGGCGTCACCGCCGAGGTGCTGGGCGAGCGCGTCGATGGTGGGGAACCGGAACAGATCCGTCAGCGGGAGGTCGCGCCCGAGCGCCTCCGTCAGCAGTCGCTGCACCTGCACCACCAGCAGCGAGTGTCCGCCGATCTCGAAGAAGTTGTCGCGGGTGCCAACGCGGTCGAGGTGCAGCACCTCGCGCCACACCTTCGCCACCGCCTCCTCCAGCTCGCCCGTGGGATCCACGTGCGCGGCCCGTTGCCCACCGCCGGAGGCCTCCGGTGCAGGCAGCGCCTTGCGGTCCACCTTCCCGTTCGGGGTGAGGGGGAGCGCCTGCAGCACCACCACGTGTGCGGGGATCATCGACTCCGGCAGCCGCGCCGCCAGGTGGGCCTTCACCGCCTGCGGATCCAGGGACGCCCAGGTGTTCGCGGTGAGGTAGGCCACCAGCCGCACGTCCCCGGGGATGTCCTCGCGCGCGACGACGACCGCCTCGCGGACGCCCGACAGCTCGCGGGCGCTCGCCTCGATCTCGCCGAGCTCGATCCGGTGCCCGCGCACCTTCACCTGGTGGTCGATCCGTCCGAGGAACTCCAGCGTCCCGTCGGGCTTCCAGCGGGCCAGATCTCCGGTGCGGTACATCCGCGCCCCCGGCGCGTTCGCGTGGGGATCCTCCACGAACTTCTCGGAGGTCAGCTCCGGGCGATGCAGGTATCCGCGCGCCACACCCTCGCCGCCGATGCACAGCTCGCCGGGGACGCCGGCGGGCAGCGGCTGGAGGCTGCGGTCCAGCACGTACAGGCGGGTGTTGGCGATTGGCGTCCCCAGAGGGACCGAGGCCTCGTCGCCTCGCACCGCGTGCGTGCTGCTCCACACGGTGGTCTCGGTGGGGCCGTACATGTTGATCACCACGCCGCCGACCAGGGACTTCAGCTCCTTCGCCAGCGGGGGCGGGAAGGCCTCGCCGCCGACCATCATCGCCTGCAGCTTCGGGAGCCCCTCGCGCGCGTCCGCGTCCGCCACCAGCATCCCCGCCAGCGACGGCGTGCACTGCAGGTGGGTGACGGCGTGACGGCGCATCAGCCCGCCCAGCGTCTCGTCCTCGGCGGGCGGGACGGACAGCTCCTTCAGCCTCGCCAGGTGCTGGAGGTGCTCCAGCGCCGCCGCCGAAGGAATGCCGAAGTCCACCAGGCACGCGAGCTCGTCCACGCCCGCGTCCTTCACCGCATCCACCATCTCCACGCAGCTCTCGGGCGTCCCGAAGAGGCCGCTGGTCCGGTAGTAGCGCTCGAACGCGTGATCGAGCAGCGCGTCCAGCTCGTCGGCGGTGAGCTCCTGCGCTTCGAAGATGTCCGCGGGCGTCTTGCCGGTCGCGGTGGCCTTCTGGGCGAAGGTCGGGAAGCTCCACGCGGCCTTCTTGATCAGGTCCACCGAGCTCTTGAGGTACCCCTTCATCGGCTCGCGCACGGTCTCCTTCACGCTCGCCTCGTCGTCGCCGACGAAGGTGTGGAGCATGAGGGTGACGTGTCCCTCGCCGGAGTGGCCCGCGTCCTTCCAGGCCTTGCGGTAGGCGGCGACCTTCTCCTTCAGCTCCTCGACGCTCTGGCCGAGCAGGTGCGTGAGCAGGTTCGCCCCGGAGGCGCCCGCCTGGGCGAAGGTCTCGGGGTTGCCGGCCGCGGTGATCCACACCGGCAGCTCCTTCTGCACCGGGCGGGGCAGGGTGCGGACCTGCACGTCCTTCCCGTCCGGGCCGGGGAAGCTCACGGCCTCTCCGCGCCACAGCTTCTTCACCGTCTCGGTGTCGCGGAACATCCGCGCCTTGCGGTCCGCGAAGTTCGCGGGCTGGATGGCGAAGTCGTTGGGCTGCCAGCCCGCGGCGAAGGAGATCCCCACGCGTCCGCGCGAGAGGTTGTCGACCAGGGCCCACTCCTCGGCCACGCGGATCGGGCTGTGCAACGGCAGCACCACCGAGCCGGCGCGGATCTTCACCCGCTCGGTGATCGCCGCGATCGCCGCGCTCGCCACCGACGGGTTGGGGTACAGGCCGCCGAACGCGTGGAAGTGGCGCTCGGGCGTCCACACCGCCTCGAAGCCGTTGCGGTCCGCGAAGCGCGCGCCCTCCAGCAGCAGTCGGTACTTGTCGCTGGCGCTCGCCGCCTCACCCTCGTCGGAGGCGAAGTAGAACAGGCTGAAGCTCACCGGCCGGCGCGATGCGGCCGGACGGGCGCGCGACTGGCGCTCCTGTCCCGGCGCGACCACCACGCTGAAGCCGCGGGTCAGCGTCCAGAGCAGCTCCAGCACGGAGATGTCGAAGGACAGGCTGGTCACCGCCAGCCACACGCCGGGCGTGGCGTGGGGGATTCGCGCGTCCATCCCGGTGAAGAAGTTGGTGACGTTCCCGTGCGTGACCATCACGCCCTTGGGACGCCCGGTCGATCCGGAGGTGTACAGCACGTACGCGAGGTGATCGGCCTGGACCTTCGCGCCCTGCGCGCTCACCTCGGCCTCGCTGGCGATCCCTGCGATTGCCAGGTCGTCCACCAGCACCACCCGCGCGTCCGACGGCGGCAGCTTGCGCTCGAGCCGCGACTGGGTCACCAGCACCGGCATCTTCGCGTCCGAGACCATGTAGGCCACGCGCTCGGCGGGGTACGCCGGATCCAGCGGCACGTAGGCGCCGCCGGCCTTGTGGATGCCGAGCACGCCGACCACCAGCT
>JBAWAM010000904.1:0-1820 GCA_049589315.1 Myxococcaceae bacterium | reverse complement strand
AGCTGAACTTATGCGGCGCCTGAACTGGAAGCGCGAATCGGTTGATCGGCTGTTTCGACTGAACCATGCAACTCGGCTTGAGCAATTCGATGCAGCCCTTGGGCGCCAGGTGGAGATATCTGTTCACTAGGCTGGCTGGCAAGCCAGTGATCGTATGCTAAAGCTTTCGCGGCTGAGTTATAAGAGAGCCCAACCTAATGAGCAAAATTTGGCCATTCATTTTGTGCGGAGGGGCAGGCACCCGCCTTTGGCCTCTGTCGCGGGAGGCCTATCCGAAGCAGTTTCACCGGCTCACCGGACCTCATTCGTTGTTTCAGCAGACTTGCCGACGGCTCAGCGGCGATCTTTTTAACCCCATCTCGGTGCTCAGCAATCGTCAGCACCGATTTCTCATCGCCGATCAACTTCAGGAAATTGGAATTCAGGCGGCACGGATTGTGCTTGAACCAGTTAGCCGCAACACCGCGCCAGCCGCCTGTATTGCCACTCTCATTGCGCAGAGGGCAGATCCCGAAGCCTTGGTGCTGCTTGCCCCATCTGATCACGTCATCGCGGACGATGTCTCCTTCGCAGCTTCCGTGCGAAGGGGAATGGATCGAGCGCGAGGCGGAGCGTTGGTGACGTTCGGCGTGAGACCCGACTGCCCGCATACCGGTTATGGCTATATCGAGAGTGACTCGAATAAAGCTGACGACAGCGGAGTCTTTGCGGTCAGGCGCTTTGTGGAGAAGCCGTCCAAAGACCTGGCAGAGGGCTATGTGGAGAGCGGGCGATTTTTTTGGAATGCCGGGATTTTTCTGTTCAGTGCTGACGTCATGCTGCGCCTGTTTGAGAGCAACGCCCCCGAGATCCTCTCGGCCTGCCGGCGCGCGCTCGATGGGGCAGTCGAAGATCTGAATTTCCTTGTTCTAGGGGATCCATATTCGGAAGCCCAAGCCATTTCCCTCGACTACGCCATCGTCGAGAAGGCAGACACTATCGGTTGCGTTCCCCTCAACACGGCGTGGAGTGACGTCGGCTCATGGTCTGAGCTATGGAATTTTCTGGACAAGGATCCGAGCGGCAACGTGGTTCAAGGAGAAGGCGAAGCGATTTTTGAGGGAACGAGCAACAGCTTCGCCTTCAGCACGGGAGCTAGCGTCGCTCTCGTCGGGGTGAGCGACTTGGTGGTCGTCGCCATGGATGACGCTGTGCTCGTCGCCTCAAAGGACCATGCTGAAGCCATCAAGACTCTGGTCAATGATATGAAGAGCAACGGCCACGATCTCGTCCTCCATCACACTCGCGTCTATCGACCCTGGGGGTGGTATGAGGGTCTCAACCGCGGCGATCGTTATCAGGTCAAATGCATCATGGTGAAGCCCGGCGGAAAATTGTCGCTGCAAAGCCACCATCATCGTTCCGAACACTGGGTGGTGGTCAGAGGCACCTTAGAGGTCGTCAAAGGTGAGGAAACCAAGCTGCTCAGTGAAAACCAATCCACCTACATTCCGATTGGCGAGAAACACCGGCTTTCAAATCCGGGGAAGATTCCTGCCTTTCTCATTGAGGTGCAATCGGGTCCCTATCTCGCCGAAGACGATATTATCAGGTTTGAAGATGTTTACCGCAGAGGCAGCAACGAGTAGCGCGCGCTAGCGAACATCCTGGACTCCCGACCTCAGCCGGAATGACAAGAAGTCCCAATTTGGCGTCGCCCTGCTCACGCCCTCGATTTTCAGGTTCCCAATGGCCAAGCCAGCGACGAGAGACCAGGCACCTCCGAGAAGTCATCCGGGTTGAATGTGATTAAGGTCGCCCGGTGCACCAGAGCTTGAGCC
>JBAWAM010000903.1:0-7160 GCA_049589315.1 Myxococcaceae bacterium | reverse complement strand
CCTTCACCGCGGGGTCGTCGAGGTTCACCCGCGCGACCTGCAACACGTAGGAGAGATCCCAGCGGATGCGTCCCTGCTCCCGCGCGGTGACCGGGCTGCCCGCGATCCCCACGACGAACTTCGGGCGCTCCTCGCGCAGGCGGAGGATGCGCACCAGCTCGCCCTGTCGGTTGCTGGAGATGGCGCTCACGTCGGGGATGAACACCACGCCCCGGGCGGTCGCGAAGGCCTGAAGGAGCTGGGCGTCATCCGTAGCGACCCGCAGCGGACCTTCCCCCTCGAAGTTCGACGCCGCCTCTTCCGCCCATGCGCGCCTGTCCGAATCACTGCCCCCGCACAACAAGAGCGACGTCCGGTTCGCTACGAGCGCCGCTTCCGGGTACCCCTGAGCTGACACAGCGTCCCCCTACGAGTCCGTTGGTTCTCCGAAGATCTCGTTCAGTCGAACGTCGCGGCCCTGTGGTTGTCAAATGCCTCGGAGGGTTTTCTCGCGCGCGGCGCGGCGCGTCATCGGTGAAACAGGTGTCATTCCAACGTGTTGGGGCCGCTCGTGACGATCGCGTCAACTCAGAGGATCTTGGCGAACGCGAGCACGATCTCCAGGACGATCAGGATGACGATGGTCGCCTCGAGCGTGAGCGAGCGCGCCGTGTCCACCTCCCCCTTGAGCAGCCCCCAGGTGCTGGCGAGGAGTTGCTGCTTCCGGGTGACGTTCGACTGCCATTGGCGGATGCGAAGCCCCTTCACCGCGCCCTCGTAGACGCGGGCCAGGTAGAAGTCGCCGATGATCTTGAGCGAGTTCTCCACGCGTTCGGTGAACTCGTTGATCTCGAAGAGCGTGACGAGCACGCGGCGAGCCATCCTCCGGTAGGGGCTGCGGAGCATCGACTTCCACGAGGAGTCCTGTCTCGACAGTCCGTCGTAGACGCTGGCGATGCTGACGTCGAGCAGCTCGTCGTAGTAGCGGAATTCGAGGAGCTGCGCGTTGCAGATCTCGAGCACATCCGGGATGTCGTGACTGCCGGAGGGCTCGTAGACGAAGGCGGCGTTCCAGTCGATCACCGCCAGATCCTGGTCGGTATAGGCGAACGCGTGCTGGGTGACTTCGGCGCGCTCCTGCATCGAGAGCTGCTGCTCGCCGGTTTCGCCGAGGAGCAACCGGGCCAGATCCACCCGCTCGAGGATCTGCGCGGCCGTGGGGCTCCCCTCGATCTTCTCGACAAAGACGATCGTGTAGCTCTCGGACTGCTCCCACATGTGCTCGCGTTCCAGCGCGGCGACGAGATCGCGCCGGAGGCCGTTGGTCAGCTCTATCGAGAGCTGGTCGACGGCCAGGCTGTCGAAGACCTCGTCGGCGAGCGGGACCAGCGCGTCGAGCGAAGTGCCGGGTGGCAGCGGGACGCGCAGGATGATCGAGATGGCGCCGTGTTCGAACAGGCGGGCCACCGCGTCGACCGTGAACTGCTCGTTCGTGAGATCGAGCGTCTTCTTGCCGAGGTCGATGGTCAGCGGTGGGTTGCGAAGCTGGAGGTTCTCCGAGCCTGCGCGGGTGAGCCGCATCCGGCGCGTGTCCGCTGCGATCTTCTTGCGGGCCGTCTCCAGGTGGATTTCGTCCGCGACGTCGAAGATGCGGTAGCAGAGGAGTGAGGCCTTCTCGAGCACGACGTTGTCGGGCATACGCGGCCGAGCATAAGCAGCCGGCCAGCCGTCGACCCGGGGTTTCCTCGAAACGTGGCAGCTAGCGGACGCGGGTCAGGTAGGTGCGGACTTCCCACAGCTCCGGGAAGAAGGTCTGTTCGAGCGCCTTCTGGAGGAACCCGACGCCGGAGCTGCCGCCCGTGCCCTGCTTGAAGCCGATGATGCGCTTCACGGTCATCATGTGGCGGAAGCGCCAGAGCTGGAAACGCTGCTCCACGTCGACGAGCTTCTCCGCCATCTCGTACTCGTCCCAATACGTTTCGGTGTCCTCGTAGATGCGCTTGAACACCGCGATGACGGCTTCGCTCCGCTGATACGGCTTCGACCAGTCGCGCTCCACCACATCCGCCGGCACGTCGTGTCCGCGCCGCGCGAGGTGTCGCAGGAACTCGTCGTAGATCGAAGGCTGCCGGAGCTGCTTCTCCAGCTCGTCGTGGATCTCCGCCCGATGAAGGTGCGGACGGAGCATGTTCTCGTCCTTGTTGCCCAGCAGGAACTCGAGCGCGCGGTACTGGTACGACTGGAAGCCGCTGCTCTTCCCCAGCGCGTCGCGGAACTCCAGGTACTCGCTCGGCGTGAGCGTCTCCAGGACGCTCCACTGCTCGAACAGCATCCGCTGGATCTGACCGACCCGCGCGAGCTTCTTGAACGAGGCCTCCAGGCGGTCGCTGCGGATGTCCTCCACCACCGCGACCAGCTCGTGGATCATCAGCTTCATCCACAGCTCGGACGTTTGATGCTGGATGATGAACAGCATCTCGTCGTGATGCGGCGGACGTGAGAGCGGGGACTGGGCCGAGAGGAGCTGGTCCAGCTTCAGGTAGTCCCCGTAGGTCAGGCTTTCGGAGAGGTCGAGGTGGATGGACGACTCGATTTCGCGCTGGGCCATGGCGCGCGGCATTCAAGCATCTCCGCGCCCACTCCGCACCGAAGACCCTGGCCCGCCTCTCCACAGGGCAGGCGGCCGCGCGCCTACTTCTCCTTCGCTGCCTTCGCTGCCTTGGACGCCTTCAGCGCCTTGGAGGCGGCCCGACCCCGCGGGAGCACCACGTCCTTCACGCTCTTCGGCGGAGCGAAGTCGACCCATTCGGGCGGACGACGGTTGGTTCGGGTGAGCATGCGGAGCTTCTGGTAGTGCGCCGAGCAGTACCCCTTCGTGCGGGCTGAGCGCGGGCAGCCGATCACCGCGCACGGACGCCCATTCTCCCCCGGCGCCCCCCTCTGACCCTTGCCGGCCTTCACACCGGGCGGTCGACCGCGGCGTGCGGGCCGGGCCGGCTCACCCACCAGGTTCGACAGCAGCGAGGTCAGCGGCGCGAGCTGGCTGGCCAGATCCTCCACCGCGCTCAGCGACGCGGTCTGCTGCTGCAGCCGGACCATGGCCTCACGAACCGGTCGAAGCTGCACCTCGACTTCGTGTCGGATCATCTCGCGAAACGCCTTGTCGACAGACATGTGCCCCCTGTTCCCTGTGTATGGGTTGGGTGTGTGGGCCGCTTCTTAGCGCTGGTGTGGATGTATGTCGAATAACGACGCCGCAGGGACGTTGCATCGGACGGTGTTTCATTCGGGGTCTGACGCTGCGCCTTCGACTCCGGCGCCGTCGATCCACGCGCGTGTCATCCGCTCGGTGTTGAAGGCCCAGCCCACGTCGCCGCGCCTGCCCACCGCGATGACGCCGCCCGTGCCGTGCACCCGCTCGAGCGCGGCGATCCCTGCGCGCGCCGCCTCCATCGCGCCTTCGCCCGAGCCGAGGCGATCGCAGACGACCCGGGTCAGGGTGACCCGGATGATCATCTCCCCGTGACCGGTGGCGGAGGCCGCGCCCCCCGCGTCGTCCGCGAACGTCCCCGCCCCGGGGATGGGCGTGTCGCCGATGCGGCCCGGAAGCTTGCCCATCATCCCGCCGGTCGAGGTCGCCGCCGCGACGTGACCTCGGGCGTCGATCGCCACCGCGCCGATCGTCCCGCCCGACGACGATGGCTTCGACTTCTCCCGGTGCTCCCGCCATCGGCGCAGGGCGCGTTCGGTGACCAGGGCCGAGGGGCTCACCTGCTCGAGCCCCGCCTCCCGCGCCAGGTTCGACGCGCCCTCGCCGGCGAGGAGCACGTGTGGCGTTCGCTCCATCACCGCGCGGGCGAGTCGGATCGGGTTCTTCACGGTCCGAACGAGCGTCACCGCCCCGACCCGCAGGTCCGCGCCGTCCATCAGGCAGGCATCCATCTCCACTTCGCCGTCGCGGTTCAGGCAGGAGCCGGTGCCCGCGTTGAAGCGCGGATCGTCCTCCAGCGCCGTCGCTGCCGCCTCCACCGCGTCGAGCGCCGATGCGCCCTGCCGGAGCAGCGCGTAGCCGCGCCGCGCAGCAGCCAGGCAGCCCTGTCGAGCCTGCTCCGGGTCGTCGTCCGGCGCCGCGGAACCCGCGCCTCCGTGCACCACGATCGCGATGGACATTCAGAAACGTACACCTTCGATCGTTCCCCAACGCCAGGGGTCGTCAGCGAGGGATCGCCACCTTACTTTGCCTTCGTGACCCACCCGTTGAAGCGATCGATGGGCGCGGCACTGGAGGAGGCCCGCCGGAGGACGCTCGGGTTGCTGGCGCCCCTTCCGGATGCGGCCCTGACCGTTCAGCACTCGCCGCTGATGTCGCCGATGGTCTGGGATTTCGCACACGTGGCGAACTACGAGGAGCAGTGGCTGCTGCGGGCGCTCGGCGCGAGTCGCGTGGTGCACGAAGAGGTCGACCGGATCTACGACGCCTTCCGGCATCCCCGCTGCACGCGCACACAGCTTCCGCTGATGGGTCCGGCCGCGGCCCGGTCCTATGCCAACAGCGTGCGCGAGCAGGTGCTCGCCTGGCTCGAGCGGCTGGAGCTCGACGCCCACGGCGGCCCTGAGCCGCTGCTGAAGGGAGCGTTCGTCTACCGGATGGTGGTGCAGCACGAGCACCAGCACGCGGAGACGCTGCTCGCCACGCTCCGGTTGATGGAGCAACACCGCTATCGCCCGGCAGAGGCAGCTCCACCTCGAGGGCGGGCGCTCCCCGCGCGCGAGGTCCGCGTCCCTGGAGGGCGGTACCGCATCGGAGCGGATGTGGACGACTGGGCCTACGACAACGAGCGTCCTTCGCACGATGTCGAGCTCGCGCCGTTCTTCCTGGACACCGCGCCGGTGAGCAACGCCGACTTCGGCGCGTTCATCGAGGCGGGCGGCTATCGCGATCCCCGGCTGTGGTCCGAAGACGGCTGGCGCTTCGTCCAGGAGCAGCGGCTCGAAGCGCCCCTGTACTGGCGGCGTGACGGCTCGGGCAGCTGGGTCCGTCGTCGGTTCGATCGGCTGGAACCCGTGCCGCCCGATACGCCGGTGGAGCACGTCTGCTGGTTCGAGGCCGACGCCTTCGCGCGCTGGGCAGGTCGCCGACTTCCGACGGAGCTGGAGTGGGAGGTCGCCGCTTCCTTCGATCCCGCCAGTAGAAATCGTCGGCGCCGCTACCCGTGGGGCGATGAGCCGCCGGATCCAACCCGGGCGAACCTGTGGAGCGAGGAGGCCCATTGGGCACCCGCACCCGTCGGTGCCTATTCGCGCGGGGCGAGTGCGCTCGGCGTGGAACAACTGCTTGGAGACGTCTGGGAGTGGACCGCTTCGGATTTTCAGGCGTGGCCGGGGTTCCGCGCGTTCCCCTACCGTGAATACTCCGAGGTCTTCTTCGGCCCGTCGTTCAAGGTCCTGCGAGGCGGCTCATGGGCGACCCACCCCGCGGCAATTCGAAACACGTTCCGCAACTGGGACTACCCGATCCGCAGGCAGATCTTCGCCGGGTTCCGCACGGCGCGCGACGCATGAGGAACGACTCAGACTCAGGAGAGCGCATGAGCGCGACCGATCTGGAACTCGATCTCGAGGTGGACGTCCACCTTCGACCGGAGACGCTTCGCCAGTGGATGCGCGACGAGGCCCGTGAGGGGCTCAGCGGCTCGCCGAAGGAGCTCTCTCCCAAGTGGCTGTACGACGAGCGCGGGTCACTCCTGTTCGAGGAGATCACCCGGCTGCCCGAGTACTACCCGACGCGGAGGGAGCGTTCGATCCTCCGCGAACGCGCCCGCGAGATCGCCCGGGTCAGTCGGGCAGAGACGCTGGTCGAGCTGGGCAGCGGGTCGTCGGAGAAGACGCGCATCCTCCTCTCCGCGCTGCGCGAGCTGGGGACGCTGCGCACCTTCGTGCCCTTCGACGTGAGCGAGTCCATGCTGCGCAGTGCGGCGCGCGCGATCCGTCGGGAGTTCCCGGGGCTCCGGGTGCACGCGGTGGTCGGCGACTTCGAGCGACAGCTCCCTCCCCTGCCCGGCAGCGGGCGGCGGCTGGTGGCATTCCTGGGCGGGACCATTGGCAACATCAAGCCGGCACAGCGCGCGAGCTTCCTGCGGGAGATCGCCTCGGGGCTGCAGGTCGGAGACACCTTCCTGCTGGGGACCGATCTGCTGAAGGACCACCTGCGACTGCACGCGGCCTACAACGATCGCGAAGGCGTCACCGCGGCCTTCAACCTGAACGCGCTCTGCGTGCTGAACCGCGAGCTCGGCGCCAACTTCGACCTCCGCGCGTTCGAGCACCTCGCCCGCTTCGATCCGAAGAACGGATGGATCGAGATGCTCCTGCGCTCGAAGTGCGATCAACGGGTGGAGATTCCCGGGCTCGAGCTGGAGCTGGCGCTGGCGAAGTACGAGCCGCTGCGGACCGAGGTGAGCTGCAAGTTCCGCCCGGACCAGGTCGAGGACGAGCTCGCCGCCGCGGGGCTGCGGCTGCTCGAGTGGTGGACCGACGACAGCGGCGACTTCGCGGTGACGTTGTCCACGCCCGGCCGGTCGGACTGAGCGGTCACAGCGATCGCAGCGGCGCCCGCGCGGTGACGAGGAACTGCTGCTCGACGTGCTGGTACTCGCCTTCGTAGCGGGGGTAGCGCCAGGTCGCGAGCTTCTCGCGCAGGCACCGGGCGAGCGGCGAGTCCTGGCGATCGCGGCGGGCCATTTTCATGTCGATCACCCGGCCGTCGTTTCGGACCACCCAACGCACCTCGTAGCGCTCCTCCGCCGGAGGAACCAGCCGGGCCGCCTGCTGGGTCAGGCACGGTTGCAGGGTGAAGCCGAAGTGGGCGTTCACCTCGCGGACCGCTTCCGGGGTCAGCCCTTCGCTCCGGGTCGACTTCTGGGAGAAATCGCGGAACGCATGCGCGCCGTTGAGCTGGCTCTCCAGCTTCCGGCAGCGGCCCTCGCCCTTCGCTGCGTCGTAGGCCTGGCAGGCGCGGGTCGTGAGCTCGGTCCAGGCCCACGGGCGTTGCGACGCACCGAGGGACGCGGCGTTGAGTGAGACCTCGCGCAGCGCCGCGCGCGCCGCGCTCTCCGGGTCGTTGCGCCGGAGGTGGAGCTCCGCGAGTTGCTGCACCGCGGCCGTCTGGAGATCGTTGCACC
>JBAWAM010000902.1:0-3357 GCA_049589315.1 Myxococcaceae bacterium | reverse complement strand
AGCTGGTGGTCTGCATGGGGACGATGACGTTGGAGCCAATCGGACCGAGGGGAGGGTGATAGCCGTGCATGGGACTCTCCGGGACAGTGTGCGGTAGCACCCGACCGGATTCCAAGGTTCGTGCCAGCCACCCGACGGTGTGTGCTTTAGGAAATCCCCCGATTTAACGAGGAGTTATGAAACTGGACGTCCCGAGGCCGGATTTCCTGTCGCCTTTCCCGCACGAATCGTTTGAACGACACGTTTCGTTTGAATGAAACGTTCAATTCGCGGGCGAAGTGTCGGACGGATAAAAATTTCAGGACTGTTCTCTGTCCGACCGTACCAGCTGATCCTCGGTCTGTTCGCCGGCGCGGTGAGCGATCGCGTACTTCTGTAGTTTTCGCTCCAGAGTGGGCCGGCTGATCCCCAGCACCTGACACGTCCTGCCCTTGTGACCGGCGGTGGCGGCGAGCGCGCGCACGATGAGGATGCGCTCCGCTTCATCCAGGGTGGGGATCTTCGAAGGATCCTCGCCGCTGGCGCCATGCAGCCAGTCTCCGCCGGAAGGCGGGGGAGGGCGGCCAAAAGACTCCTGCTCGAGCGCGGGCAGGTTCTCCGCCAGCAGCACCTCGCCCGGCGCGAGCACGACGGCGCGGGTGAGCACGTTCTCCAGCTCGCGCACGTTCCCCCGCCACGGCAGCCTCTTGAGGTGATCGAGCACCTCCGGCGGCACCCGGGTCACCCGCTTGTGGACCTTGTCGTTGATGCGGGCGAGCAGGTGATGGATGAGCGCGGGGATGTCCTCGCGGCGCTCGCGCAGCGGCTGGATGGTGAGGGTGATGACCTTGAGGCGCTGGTAGAGGTCCTCGCGGAAACGGCCGGCGGCGACCTCGGTCCTCAGGTCGCGCAATGTGGCGGCGATGATCCGCGCCTTCAGCTTGATCGACTTGTTCCCGCCGACGCGCTCGAACTCGCGCTCCTGGAGCACGCGGAGCAGCTTCGACTGCAGCAACAGGGACATGTCCCCGATCTCGTCGAGGAACACTGTCCCGTCTTCGGCCAGCTCGAACTTGCCGGTCTTGGTGCTGACCGCGCCGGTGAACGCGCCCTTCTCGTGGCCGAACAGCTCCGTCTCGAGCAGCGTGTCGACGATCGCCGAGCAGTTGATCCCGACGAACGGCTTGGGCTCGTCGTTGGAGTAGTTGTGGATCACCCGCGCGACCAGCTCCTTGCCGGTGCCCGATTCGCCGTTGATCAGCACGGTCGCCCGCGACGCCGCGACCTTTCCGATCTCCTTCACCAGCTCCTGCATCGCCGGGCTGGTGCCGACGATGTCCCCGAGCCGGAAGGAGGGCGTGTCCACCGCGACCGACGCGGCCCGCCGGGAGAGGCGCCGCACCGAGAGCGCGCGGGAGACCACCATGTCCAGCGCGGCCGGATCGGGGAAGGGCTTGTGGATGTAGTCGAAGGCGCCCGCCTTCATCGCCCGGATGGTCGTCTCCATGTCGTGGTGCGCGGTGACGATCAGTACCGGCGCATCACCGCAGACCGCCTTCACCTCCTCGATGATGTCCAGCCCCGTCCGGTCCGGCAGCATCATGTCCAGGATCACCAGCGACGGCTGGCACTCCTGCGCGGCTCGGAGCGCTGCGGCGGCGGTCGTGGCGGTGACGACGTGGAAGGACGTTCCATCCTCGAGCGTCGTGTCCTCGAAGTGCATCTTCAAGGACTCGAGCAGGGAGATGTCGTCGTCGACGAGGAGGAGGGTCTCCATGGGTGGGGATCAGCCGGGGAAGGTCAGGGTGAAGAGGGCGCCCCGGTCGCTCAGGCCCTCCACGCTCACGTCGCCGCCCTCGCTCTGGAGGACCCGGCGCAGCGCCGCCAGCGACAAGCCCGCTCCGCGTGCCAGGCGGGAGCCGAACGGTTCGAACAGGGTGGCGCGCTCCTCCGGGAGCACCGCTGCGGCGGGGTCGTGGACCAGCATCGCCGCGCCGTTCTCGGGCCCCGGCCGGATCACGACGATCAGCGGCGACCCCGGCTCGAGCCCCATGGCCACGTTCAACAGGAACTGCGCGAGCACCAGCCGGAGCCGGTGGGCGTCCACCCGCACGCGCGCAATGTCCGCCGGCTCGTCAAAGTCCACCCTGATCCCGCGCTCGTCGATTTCAGGGGCGACCAGGGCGAGCGCATCCTGAACGACCGCCCTCAACGTCAGCGCGTCCACCGAATGCGGGATGTCGCGCCCGTACTCCGAGAGCAGCCCGAGCATCCGCTCCATGGTGCGGATCTCCCGGTTGGCGATGGTCAGTCTGCGCTGATCGCGCTCCGAAAGCCCGGTGTTCCGCGCCAGCGTCTGCACCGCCATCTTCACCGACGAGAGCGGGTTGCGGATCTCGTGGCTCAGCGACGATGCGAGGCGGGCTATCTGCAGGGGCGGCGCGCCGGCCACCAGCATGAGCGCATCCGTCACGTGGGCGCGGGCCTCGTCGGCAATGACACCCGCGTTCAGGCGCAGGATCGTGCTCTCTCCCTCGAGTTCCGCGCTGAGGAATTCGACGCCGCCGCCCGGCGACCGGGCCCGCGCATCCAGCGCCACTGCCCGCCGTTCGGGGACGCCGAGCACCTCGTGAAGGGGCCTCCCCACCAGCTCCTCAGGCGGCTTCCGCAGCACGCGGACCACCGCGCCCTCGAGCACGGTTACGCGTCTGTCGGACGACCAGGCGAGCTCACAACTTTCGAGAAGGTCCGGGTGCATCGGGGGGCAACTCTAGCGGGTGTGCTTCCTGACCACTACGGCCCCCTCCCCGAAATGCACAGATTTCGGCCCTTTACGGCGCCGGGGACCCCATCCCCCCGATGACCGATGGGAGGGCGGGCAGGCATCCTCTAGTCTTCACATCGACCCACAAGGGATCCGACCTCTTACCCAGGAGTCCGCAGATGAAGATGAACCGCAAGCAGCTCCGCAAGGCCCGCGGTCAGGGGATGACCGAGTACATCATCATCGTCGCCCTCATCGCGATCGCCGCGATCGGCGTCATCACGCTCTTCGGTGACAACATCCGCAAGCTCTTCGGCGCGTCGGCGCAGGCCCTGGCCGGTCAGGACAACATCGCCAACCCGGGTGACAACGCGCAGCACGACGAACTCCGCGAGAAGACGATGCAGAACTTCGGTCAGAACAACACGTACTGATCGCAGCGCGCATCTTCGTCGCACCGCAGGGCGGGCCTTCGGGTCCGCCCTTCGTCTTTGTGTGCCCAGCATGGGCGTGGATTGGAGGTGCAAGTCCTCCGGGGAAGCAGGCCGACGCGACCCCGAGCGACTCGCAAGGCGACCAGCCGCGAGGCCGGCGCTGAAAGAAGCGATAGCGAA
>JBAWAM010000901.1:0-1871 GCA_049589315.1 Myxococcaceae bacterium | reverse complement strand
GCGGAGCTCCAGGCGGAGCGCAAGCGCGTGGCGGCGCTGAAATGTGACCTCGACATTCGAACGGAGGAGCTGGAGTCCGAGCGGCAGAGCTCGGAGGAAGCGCGCGACGCGGCCGCGCATGCGGTCGAGGCGATCCGTACCGAGCTACAGGCCGAGCAGGCGGCGCATGTCGCGACGCGAACGGCGGGGGAAGCACTCGAGGCGGAGATCTCCTCGTTGCGAGCGGACCTCGAGATCATCCAGGGCGAGCTGGACTCGACACGTTTGGAGCTCGAGGCGGAGCGCACGGCGCATCAGGAGACGCGCAGCTCGCTGGCGCAGAGTGAGCGCGACGCAGCGGCGTTCCGAAGCAAGCTGGACGCGGCGGTCTCCGAGGCGGGCACTGCGCAGTCCGAGCTGACCGCCGAGAAGGCGACGCACTCCGAGACAGCGGAGGCGCTGGAGACGGTCCGGCGCGAAGTGGAATCGCTTCGGACGGAGCTCACGGCGGTTCAGCAGGACCTTGCGTCCACTCGGGCCGAGCACGACGCAGCCGCCGTGGGGCATCGACGCGCGCTCCAGGACCTCGAGGAGGCGCATCGCGTCGCTCGGTCCGAGCAGGAGGTGACGCACCGGGCGGCACGCTCCGAGCTCGAAGCGATGGAGCAAGAGCTTCGGTCCGAGCTGGACTCGCTCGCCGGGGCGCTTGCGGGCGTTCAGTCGGAGCTCGATTCGGAGCGGTCGGCTCATGCCGAGTCGCGCGCCGCGCTCGCGGAGACGGGGCGCAGTCTCCGCGAAGCTCGTGCGGAGCACGCAGCCGAGGTCGAGGCCCACGCGGCGTCTCTGTCCGAGCTGGAGGAGCGCGACAAGGAACTCGGGGAAACGCGCGTTCAGCTCTCCAGCGTTCGTAGCGAGCTGGCGGCGGAGGTCGACGCGCACGCAGAGACCCGCGCCCGGGTGGACTCCACGACACAGGAGCGAGACGGCCGTGCAGAAGAGGCGGCGCGCCTCTCCGCGGAGCTCGACGTCAGCCGCGCGCGCGTGGACTCGCTGACGAAGACGCTCGACTCGAAGCGCCGCGAGATCGAGGCGCAGAAGAAGCTGCTCGACCATGCCTCCGCCCGGGCGGAGCGGCTCGAGGCGCAGGCTGCGGAGCTTTCGGAGAAGCACGATTTCGCGCAGCGGCAGATCGAGACGCTGCGCGCGGAGCTCGCCGAAGCGCGGTCGAACATCTCGACGCTCGAGCAGGAGCTCGTGACGGCCGCGAAGAGCGCCAGGTCGCTGCGGCAGGAGCGCGATGCGGTCGCCGCCGAACGTGACGCGGCGCGCTCGGAGATCGAGCGGCTCTCGCAGGAGCTCCAGAGCGAGAAGGACCTGTCGGCGCAGCGGCTGGCGGAGCTCGAGGAGGAGCAGGTCCGACGCGACGAGATGGTGCGCGATCTCGCGTACGTGCAGTCGCAGATCGCCGACCTCGCGGCGACGAAGGGCGAGCTGGTCTCGAAGATCGACAAGATGACGCGGCGCGAGTCGACGCGTCAGCGATCGACGGCGGAGATGACGGATCTGCTCCGCACGGCCGAAGTGGTGGCCGCGGACAAGGTGGCATCGATGCGTCGCGTGCAGGCGCACGCAATCCGCCTCGAGGAGCAGGTCGTCGAGCTGAAGGACGAGAACGAGTCGCTGCGCGCAGCGGCCGAGGCGGGAGAGGCGGCGCAGCGTCAGCTCGCGGAGCTCGTCGCCGAACGCGACGCGCTGCGCGTGCAGATCACGTTCTTCCAGAAGCAGATCGGCGCGATGCAGCGAGCGAAGCAGGCTCCTGCCTCGCCCGCGAGTGCCGCCGCCATCCCCGGAGCCGGACCGGCCGCTGCACCGGCCGGAGTAAGGCCAGCGCC
>JBAWAM010000900.1:0-3628 GCA_049589315.1 Myxococcaceae bacterium | reverse complement strand
CCCGAGCAGGAGGTGCGCGTCCGCCACCGTGGGCAGCTCGCCACGTCCGTAGCAGGCCGGACCGGGATCGGCCCCGGCGCTCTCGGGTCCGACGTGCAGCGCCCCGCCCGCGTCGATCCGCGCCAGCGATCCGCCTCCAGCACCCACGGTGTGTACGTCGGTCGCGGGCGCGCGCACGGGGAGTCCGCCCACCTCCGATTCATCGCGAAACAGGATTCGCCCGGGGCAGAGGGAGACGTCGGTGGAGGTGCCGCCCATGTCGAAGGTGATCACCCGATCGAACCCGGCGGCCCGGGCGACCTCGAACGCACCCACCACGCCGCCGGCAGGTCCGGAGAGGACCGTCCGCACTGCGAGAGATGCAGCGGTCGCCGGGCTCAGCGAGCCTCCGTCGCTCCCCATCACCCGGAGCCGGCGCGGGCGGACGCCGTCGGCGCCGGCGATTCCCTCAAGGCGCGCGAGATAGCGGGCCATCAGCGGCGAAAGGCTCGCGTTTATGACCGTGGTGCTCGTGCGCTCGTACTCGCGGTACTCCGGCAGCACCTCGTGTGATGCCGAGGTGAACAGGCCGCGCGCTCGTGCGGCCCGGGCAACCCGTCGTTCGTGCACGGGATCGAGAAACGAAAAGAGCAGGGAGACGGCAATCGCCTCGGCACCGAGCTCGACCGCCTGGTCCAGCGCGGCCTCCACCGAGGCCGGGTCCAGCGCACGCTCGATCCGACCATCGGCACCGACCCGCTCGTCGAGCTCCAGTCGCAGGGGGCGGGGAACGATCGGCTCTGCGCGCGCGGGGTGCAGCGAATAGAGCTGCTGCCGCGCCTGCCGTCCGATCTCCAGGACGTCGCGAAACCCCGAGGTCGTGAGCAGCGCAGTGCGCGCGCCCTTTCGCTCGAGCAGCGCATTGGTGGCCAGGGTGGTGCCGTGGATGACCTCCTCGAGCCCGGCGTTCAGGTCGAGCAGACCCTGACGGACGGCACGGGACGGCTCGTCCGGCGTCGTGAGCAGCTTGTGCGTGCGGATCCGGCCGCGCTCCCAGACGAGGAAGTCGGTGAAGGTTCCTCCGACGTCGACGCCCAGGAGTCCGCCGGACATGGGAGGGGAATCGGGCCGCCCCGGCAAACCGTCAAGACGGACCGGAGGGCAGCGTCGGATGTGCCGCAGGCATGGGGCTACTTCACCGAGATGACCACGGTCATGACTCGACCGCGACGTTCGATCTCGAGCTTCACGACTTCGACCTTCTTGAGCGCGCCAAGCGCTTCAAGGGATGCCTCTGGGGTCGTGAGCGCAATGCGATTGATGGCCTTGATGACGTCCTGGTCTTCGAGTCCCATGGCGCGATAGACGGACCCGCTTCTGATGTCGAAGATCTTGAATCCACCGGCGCCGCCGTCCTTGAAGGTGGGAACGACGCGGGCCTGCTCCGCAAGGCAGTTCATCTTCGAGTAGAGGAGTCGTTCCAGCTCGCTCCGGGCGATCTCGTACTGTCCCTCGCCCACCTTCTTCACGGCGCCGGGGTCGATCGCGCAGTCCGCCCGTTCAGCAGCACGCGCGAGCAGGGCCAACGGGTGCAACTCCACCGCGGCCGGCGACGCCTTCCCTATGAGCCCACAGTTGACCTCGACCTTCTTCTCCGCTCGAAACAGCTCGAGGCTGATCCTGTCGGAGTTGCGTTGACGCTCCAGCTGCTGGCTGGCATTGCCGGAGAGCGTCACACCGCTCGCGCCCGCCAGCACGTCTCCGTTTCGCAGGCCCAGGGCGTGGAACAGCGAACCCTCGTTGATGCCGCCCACCTTCAGGCCTGGTCCCGAACCCGCCTGTGGCCGGAGTTCGATCTTCGTGTCCACGCACTGGACATCCTCCTGGAGGCGCCCGAAGGCGCCGAGATCGAGCTCACAAGACCCGGGTTTGCTGGAAGCGAGCTTCTTCAGCAGCTTGCTCGCGGCATCAGGACGACAGAAGACCAACGGCTCGAGAAAGACCGTCTTCCCGATATGGCCCACTGAAGCGCCTGCGCTCGCCGCAGCGACTTTCAGCAGCGAGGGGGCTTCCGCTGCCGGAAACTTGCCGGACAAGGTCACCCCGAGCTTGCGGGACCAAAGCTCCGAGGCAACGTGAACCCTCTGGCAGGTGACGGAGCGATACCATTCGACCGCTTCATCCAGCGTCGCCTTCGCCGAGAGATCGACCTGGATGGTCTCCGCAATGGGACGCGGGCTGCATGGCTCCGGCGTCTCTGCCGCGGCCCCGCCGGTCAGCAAGAGCACACCCAGGGAAACGAGCGTTGAAAGGCGCACGGCGTTGCCTTTATCACGAATCCTGAGATGGCGGGATTGACTTCTTCCGCGGAATGATCGAGCGACGCGTCCCGCGAAGCGCCACGCCCACCAGCATCAATGCCGGAAGCGCAGCCGCCATGCCCTGCGCCATGTTCTGCGGTGGGCGCACGGCGAGACCCGAAAGGATCGCGGCTGCCAGGACTCCCGACACGATTCGAACGACCGCTCCGCTCATGAGGCGCTCACGATAACGCCTCGACTCCCGGCGCGCCGTCAGATGTTTTCGACGCCGGAGGGTGGGGATTGACGGATAGGGAGGCCATCGCCCAATAGGCGTGATGGCATTCCTTTTCTGGGCAGTGGTGGCGGTCCTCGGGGCGGCGGTGCTCGTTCGCGTGCTCGCGAGGGTGTTCGATTTCCTGTCGCGACACCACGTTCGGCCCGTCGATGTGCTTCCGTTCGCGTTCAACCTGCGCGGCTGGCAGCGTTCAAGCGTCGGCACCTTCCCCGTCACCTATGGGCCGGTTTCGGGTCCCGCCGACATCGCGTTGCAGTTCTCCGACGTCTCCCCCCATTTTTCGGGCGTCCCGCAGAGCGAACGGGAGCTCCTCGACATCCGGCTGGTCTGCGGGGCACTCGACGCGAAGGAGAAGCCGGAGGACCTCGCTGCGAGCCGTTCGACGAGACCCCGTTTCGTCGCAGCGAGCGGCCACCGGGCGGGGTTCCAGATGCGTGCCTGGCTGGTTCGCAGGGATGCCGAGGCCGTGCTCGTCACGCTCCTGGGCAAGGACCTCTCGAAGTGCAAAGGCGACGCGGAGCGAGTCGTCCGATCCGTGCTCGAATCCGAGGTGGAGGAGGCGGTCCCCGCCACGGCTGCAGCTCCTCCACTCCAGCTCGGGCCCGCGACGGCCCGCCTGCGCCTGGCGAACGACATGCAACTGCGGAGGCTCCAGGGAGAGGTGCAGAGTGAGGAGCTCGCCCCGGGACTCCACCTGGTGTACGCGCTCCAGGGCGAGGACGCGACGGTGCTCGAGAACGTCGGAAGGGCTGAGCTGGAGCAAACAGGGCGCGAACAGTTCAGGGCGTGGGCCTTCACGAACGCGGAACTCTCGCGCATCGAACTCCAGCAGGTCTCCGGCGAGCTGGTTCGCAACGCCACGCTGGTCGACAACGCAAGCCTGGCGCTGCTCGCGCCCTCCACTCAGGCTGAACTGAGGACGGTGCTTGGAGACGCGTGGCTCGTCTTGCTCCCCCGCCATGACGCGCTGCTCGTCGCCCGCGATACGGAGCAGAACCTGGCTGTGCTGAGGGAGGCGGCGGCTCCACTGCTTGAGTCTGCCGGAGAGCAC
>JBAWAM010000899.1:0-3689 GCA_049589315.1 Myxococcaceae bacterium | reverse complement strand
GCGAGATCGTCCGGGCTCCTTCGGTCAGCCGCCAGATCGAAGCGAGCCCCATCACCTCGTCCAGCACATCGTTCAGCTGGGCGGGGTCGAAGCCGCACATCTTCACGATCGACTCGCACGCGACCAGCCGCACCCCCAGGCTCCGCGCCTCCTGCAGCATCTTGAGCGGATTGGGGAGCCCCAGTCCTTCGGAGCGAGCCTGCTCGTGGCGCTCGCGGTCCTTCTCCGGAAGCCCGTAGCTGCCCCGCGCGAGCTGTCGCAGCCCGTCCCACGCGAACACCATCCAGACCTCGTCGCCCATCGCAGCGGCGGTAATCGCCATGCTGGACGCCTGGAATGCGGGCTCGAAGGATCCGTGCTGGACGAAGAACACGACGCGTGCGGCCATGGGGAGCGCTGATAGCACACGCTCTGCCACGCGATCCCGGAACTCACGCTGGTACACTGCCGCACATGATTCATCGTTCGCTCGCGTGGGCCGTCGCGCTGGTGTATCTGGCGGTCCCGTCGCTCGCCCGCGCCACCGTCGTCGAAGGAATGACTTTCGAGCAGCTCACCTCCCGCGTGCCCCTGATCGTCCGCGGCACGGTCGGCTCGCAGGAAGCCCGCTGGGATGAGAAGCGCCTGAAGATCGCGACGTATACGGAGATCGTGATCTCCGAGGTCCTCAAGGGCGACGCCCCGCCTTCCATCATCGTTCGCCAGCCCGGAGGTGAGGTCGGCCCCGTCGGTCAGGCCGTTTCGGGCGCGGCGCGCTTCGAGCCGGGCGAGGAGGTGCTGCTCTTCCTCGAACCGGTCGGCAAGGAAGGCCGGGAGTTCGTCACCTGCGGGCTCGCCGCCGGCAAGGTGCGGATCGCGCCGGATGCGCTCGGGCGGGTGAAGGCCTCGCGCAATCTGCGGGGGATCGCCTTCTACGACCCGGAGCAGCGGGAGCCGGTCGTGCGCGAAGTGAAACCGGTCGAGGATCTCGGCGATGCGTCCCTGTTCCTCCGCCGCATCCGGCTCGCAGTGAAGGCCCAGAAGGGAGCGGGGCGATGAACCGTTCCCTGAGTACCCTGGCCGCGCTGGCCGTCCTCGGCGCGGTGTCGGCCTCCTCCCCCGCCCTCGCCGATCCGAGCGGCCACAAATGGTTCCCGAGCTCGCTTCCGGTGCAGTACCGGGTGTTCGCGCACTCGGGCATCAACGGCGTCCCGAACAACTTCGCCGGCACGGTGCTCCCGGCCGTCCAGAACGGCTTTGCCCGTTGGACCAGCGCCCAGGTGAGTTGCACCTCGTGGAGAAGCACCTGGCTGGGCAGCTTCACCAGCCCCTCGAATGCGTCGGCGATCGGGAACGACCAACAGAACCGCGTCATCTGGCTCGGCGGCGCGGACTGGGCCTACAGCTCGGCGACCCTGGGCCTCACCACGACCACCTACTTCACCAACAACGGCCAGATCTTCGACGCCGACATGGAGATGAACAACGGCCGCACCTGGAAGGTCGGCGGGAACCAGGCCTCGGTGGACGTCGAGAGCATCGCAACCCACGAAGCGGGCCACTTCCTGGGGCTGGACCACTCCGCGCCGACGTCCGCGGTCATGTACGCGACGTACTCGATCGGCGACATCAAACGAACGCTCACGCAGACGGACGTCAACGACGTCTGCACGGTGTACCCGAACACCGCGACCGGCGGCGCGCAGGGAGATCCCTGCACGGCCGACACTCAGTGTGGCTCCACCGCGCCGGCGTGTCGGGGAGCCGTCGGCGGGTCCTCGAACATCTGCACGCGCACCTGCACCGCCGACAGCGGTTGCCCGACCGGCTACACCTGTCAGAACGCTTCGCCCTCGGGGAAGGCATGTCTCCCGCCGGTGGGCTCGGCAGATCTCTGTCGGTTCTGCACGGACGGAAGCCAGTGCTCCACCGGCATGTGCGTGACCAACGGTCCCCAGAACTGGTGCACCCGCACCTGCCTGCAGGACTCGGATTGCGGCTCGGGATACACCTGCATCCAGGGAACGCAGTCGAAGGTCTGCGCGCCTACCACGAGCTGTGGCTCGCAGTGCACGTCGAACGCGCAGTGTGCCATCGGCTATGCGTGCCAGGGCGGGACGTGTACCGCCACCGGCGCGCCCGGCGATCGCTGCGAGATCTCCGTGTTTTGCCAGCCGTGCTCGGCTTGCATTCTCGCGTCCGCGAGCTCGTCCGAAGCCTTCTGCCGCCCCTGCTGCGGCGGTGCGAACGGGGGCGGCGCCTGCAACAGCTGCAACAGCACGTCGTGCCAGAGCGGCTCGACCTGTTACGGCGTCCAGAACAGCAATGACGCGGTCTGCATCCCTTCGTCGGGCGCGGGCCTGTGCCAGGCGTGCGACGCCACCACGCCCTGTGAGTCGGGGCTCACGTGCGACGGCTTCCGCTGCAAGCCCGCGTGCAGCCTCTCCAACCCGGGAAGCTGCTCGGCCTGTTATGCGGCGGCTGGCGGTCAGGGCCTCTGCGCCTGCCCAGACGAGATCGCCCAGACGGGCCAGTCGTGCGGCAACGCGCCGAGCGGCCTTCGCGTGTGCACCACCGGAAACGCGTGCGTGGGTTCGCCGCCGACCTGCCGCGCGCAGTGCAGCCTCGGCGAAGACAGCACCTGCCCGAGCGGACAGGTCTGCGAAAGCGTCGATGGGGCGGCCGTCTGCGTCCCCGGGAACACGCCGGGCCAACGCTGCAGCAGCTGCGCGAACGGCAGCCAATGCGGCCCCGGGCTCCAGTGCATGTCGGGCCGCTGCTACGAGCCGTGCACCCCCGGCCTCTCCTCCTGCACGAGCTGCGTGGCCGTCGATGGCGTCGGCGGGGTCTGCGCGTGCGACGACCAGGTCGCCAGCCATGGACAGTTCTGCGGTGTGCTCACCGAAGGGGGCGCCTACGAGGTGTACGCCTGCGCCCAGGGCGCGGCATGCGTAGCAGGCACCTGCCGCCTCTACTGCACACCGAACGCGCCGCTCTGCCCTGCCGGGGAGTCATGTCAGGCCGAAGGCGCTGCACATGTGTGCAAGCCGGGGGCGGCGCCAGCGCCCCCGGACGCGGGGACGGATGCCGGGATCGGAAGCGCGCCCGATGGGGGCACGCGCAACACGAACACCAGCGGCGGGTGCGGCTGCTCGGGAGCGGGCTCGGGAGGCGCGATGCTGTACGCGGCGCTCACGGTCCTCGGAGCGGCGATCAGACGACGTTGCGTCACCGGCCGGTCCACGCTAACCCACGGCGGGTGAAGCCTACCGTCCTCCTGTTCGACATTGATGGCACCCTCGTCACCACCGGCGGCGCCGGCCGCCGCGCGCTCGGGCGCAGCTTCGAGGTGATGTTCGGTCGCGCTGACGCGTGCACCCACTTCCGCTTCGACGGCATGACCGACCGGGCGATCGTCCGGTCGGGCCTGCAGGCCATCGGCGAAGCGGACAGCGAGGACGCCATCGACCGCGTCCTCTCGAAGTACGTCGCGGTGCTCGAGGAGGAGGTCGCCCGGGTTCCCGACAGCCGGTTCTACCTGCATCGGGGCATGCTCGACGCGCTCGACTCCGCGGCGGGCCGATCGGAGTACGCGATAGGGCTCGGAACCGGGAACATTCGCGAAGGGGCGAAGGTGAAGCTTTCGCGCGTGGGCGTCCACGAGCGCTTCGCGTTTGGCGGGTTCGGCTGCGACGCCGAGGACCGCGCCG
>JBAWAM010000898.1:0-4020 GCA_049589315.1 Myxococcaceae bacterium | reverse complement strand
GGCAGCGTTCATCGCCGAAGATGCCCGGCGGTCGCGCGGAGCGAAGATGGACGTGGCGACCGAGGTGGAGGCAGCGGCCACCGCCGATGATGCCCCTGCCGGCCATGCCGACACCGATGCGGAGCGCCTCTCCCGGGACGCCTGGGCCGCCCATCGCGGCGGCAATCGGGCGCGCGAGGCGGCGCTGCTGCGCCAGGCTATCGCCACCGGAGTCCAGAACCCCGGGCTCTTGTCTGGCCTGCTCAATCGGCTGTGCGACGCGGAGTACGCGCTGGGGAATGACGCCGCGGGTGATGCAGCGTGTCAGCGGGTAATTCGCGAGTTCGCCGATCAGGGCGCGGCCGAGGTCGCAGCGCGGAGGATGCGGAGCAGGGCACAGGCAGTACCCGCTGCTGCGCCTGCCGAAGCGCCCCCGCCGACTCGTCCGTTCGACCGATGATCAATCCCTCATTGCAGGGTAGTATGCCCACCGTGTCGCCTTCCCGTAGGATGCTACCGATGACGCGCAGGTCCGCCATTCGCCGGCGTCGAAGCGAGCGTGGCCAGGCCATGCTCGAGTACTCGATCCTGAATTGGGTGCTGGTGGTGGGCCTTCTGCTCGGATCTGCCGCGAGGATTATCCCCGGCCCACCGGAGACGGGCGGTCTGCCGCAGAACGTCATCGAGATGTTCCTCGCGGCCTACCAGGTCTATTACGACTCCTTCTACTTCGTCCTCAACTCGCCCTTCCCATGAGCGCGAGTGCGACTCTGTTGCTTTGACACCCCTGTTTTCACACCGGTAGCATCGGCTCGCGCTTGAACGTCTGCACTCCCGACACTTCGGTTTCTGAACGTCTGCTCCGCGCGCGCACCCCGGAGGTCTCGCCTCATGCTCAAGGGTAAATCCCCTCTTCTCGTCGCCCTCGCTCTCGGATTGTTGGCGGGAATCGTGGCGTACTCCGCCATCAAGAAGCAGGAGTCGGACCTCAAGAAGCGCTGGGACACCGTGGCGGTCGTCGTGGCCGACAAGGACATCCCCGAGGGGACCACCCTCACCATCGACATGTATACGCAGCGCCCCATCCCGGTGCAGTTCGTCACCTCGTCGGTGGTGGTACCCGAGCGTGCTCGCTACATCGAGAACCAGAAGATCCTCGTTCCCGTGCAGCGGGGCGACCCGCTCCTGTGGAGCCATTTCGAGACCACCAAGGTGGAGCGACTCTCGACGCGGGTGCAGAAGAAGGCGCGCGCCGTCACCATCTCGGCGGACCAGAACGCCTCGGTCGGCGGCTGGGTCCGCCCCAACGACCACGTCGACGTGATCGGCACCTTCCGCGATCCGCAGTCGAACGAGCAGGTCGCGGTCACGCTGCTGCAGAACGTGATCGTCCTCGCCACCGGAAACATCACTGGCACGACCAACGTGAACCTGATCCCGGAAAGCAAGCGCGACTACAACAACGTGTCGCTGCTGGTGCTCCCGGAGGAGGCGGAGATCCTCACGCTCGCCGCGGAGCTGGGCACGTTGAGGCTGTCGCTTCGCCACGAGGACGACGTGGACGTCATCGAGGACCGCGGCCGGGCGACGATCCATACTCTGCTCTCCGGCGAGCGCACGCGCGTGCTCGAAGAGAAGCGCCGCGGGATCATCCAGATCATCAAGGGCAACGCATCCGTGGCGGGACAGCAGTAGCGGAGAGTCCAAATGGCCGCGGGAATCGTCCTCCTCCTCGTCACAGGGTCCGTCTTCTTCCTGGCCCTGGTGATCTTCGGGGTCCTCTCCAGGGCCTTCGAGCAGTACCAGGAGCGGTACGTCGTCAAGTCCATGAACGACTTGAGCGACATGTTCCTGTTCATCGATCCCAGGCAGATGATGGTGCTCAACGTCGCCAGCATGTTCCTGCTGGGGATCCTGGGCTGGGTGATCTTCAACCCGCTGTTCGCGGTCGGGGCGACGATCTTCGGGTTCTTCCTTCCGATGCTGCTGGTGAAGTACTACCGCAAGCGGAGGATCCGGCGGTTCAACACCCAGCTGGTGGATGCGCTCCAGGCGATGGCGAACGCGTTCAAGGCGGGTCTGACCTTCCCGCAGGCCATCGAGCACGTCGCACGTGATGCCCCGCCGCCGCTGTCCCAGGAGTTCGGGCTCTTCGTGAAGGAGGTCAAGCTGGGCGTCCCGCTGGAGGAGGCGCTCATCAACATGGGCAAGCGGGTCGGCTCTGACGACCTGGAGCTGGTGGTCGTGTCGACCAACATCGCGCGTCAGCTCGGCGGGAACATGGCGGAGATGTTCGAGACGATCTCCGCGACCATCCGCGAGCGCTTCCGGCTGGAGGGCAAGATCGCCTCGCTGACCTCCCAGGGGAAGCTCCAGGGGTGGATCGTCGCATCCATGCCGCTGCTGCTGGGCCTGGTGCTCAACCAGATGCGTCCCGATCTGATGGAGCCCATGCTGGATCACCTGTTCGGGTACGTCCTCGTCGTGTTGATCGCGGTCATGGAGATCCTGGGGATCCTCATCATCCGGCGCATCGTGAACATCGACATCTAGCGGAGACACGACGGTGGATCAGGGTATCGACACTCTAGACTGGATCCTGAGCATGCTCCTGACGGGCTCCGCCGTCCTGTTGAGCGTCGGATCCGTCACCTTCCTCGGGATCGGCCTCTACGACGCACTGCTCGTCCGCTATCTCTCCGAAGTCCGGGACGAAGACGTTGGGGTGAGGGGCTTCGGGAACGTCGCCATCCGGAAGCTGGGCGCGATCAACCGCCGGTTCATGTGGCCGGCCTTCGAAGTGAAGATGCGCCGGAAGCTGATCAAGGCCGGTGATCCGCAGGGCTACGCCCCCGAGGACATCCTGGCGCTGCAGGAGGTCGGCTTCGCCATCGGTCTGCTGGCCGGGCTCGTCCTCGCCAACGGGTTGAAGGCGAACCTCGTCTGGTCGCTGGCGGTGGCCCTCCTGGGCGCGGTGTATCCGCTGATCTGGGTGAACGATCAGGTCAAGAAGCGCCACCTCCAGATCTCTCGCGCGCTGCCCTGGAGCCTGGACCTGCTCACGCTGTCGGTGGAGGCTGGTCTCGACTTCGCTGCGGCGCTGGCCAAGGTGGTGGAGAAGGGGAAGAAGGGGCCGCTCCGGGACGAGATGCAGCTGGTGCTCAACCAGCTCAAGATGGGCAAGACGCGCGAAGAGGCCCTCAAGAGCATGATCGTCCGCGTCGACCTGTCGTCGCTGTCGACCTTCGTGACCGCGCTGATCCAGGCGGACAAGATGGGGACCAGCCTCGGCAAGGTGCTCCGCATCCAGTCCACCCAGCTCCGGATCGAGCGCACCCAGCGCGCCGAGAAGCTGGCGAACGAAGCGCCGGTCAAGATGCTGTTCCCGCTCATCGCCTGCATCTTCCCGACCGTGTTCATGATTCTCTTCGGGCCGATCGTGTTCGCGTTGATGTTCGGGAACGTCACGGGCTGAGTCGCCCGCCGACCGGGCAAGCCCTGAAGTGCTTCCTGAAGACGGCCATCGCTGCGAGAATCCTGGTCGTCCTTTTCAGGAGGGGTGCCTTCAATGCCCGAACAGATGCCACCGCCCCGTCGCCGTCCGACCGGTGGGGCAGCACCCTCGGAGCTCCGGCCGGTGCGACGCACCAGCAGTCAACGTGCGGTCGCCACGGCGAACACGAAGCTCGTCTGCAACGCCGGGCCGAAGGCGGGGACCGAGTTCCCGCTGACCGGCTCCGGTGAGCTGGTCATTGGCCGCGCCACCGACAACGCCATCTCCATTCCGGACACCTCGGTGTCCCGGAAGCACTGCAGCCTGCGGAAGGACGCCGGGGCCTGGATGATCGTCGACCTGGGATCGGGGAACGGCACCCTGGTCAACGGCGAGCCGATAGAGGAGGAGACGGTCCTGCGGAACGGGGACCTCATCACCATCGGCGACACCGAGCTGGCGTTCACCGATCTCGCCGACACCACCGCGCCGGGGGCGCCTGCGCCGGTCCGGCCGGTCCGCTCGGACGCGCTCGCGCGCCCACGGGC
>JBAWAM010000897.1:0-6354 GCA_049589315.1 Myxococcaceae bacterium | reverse complement strand
GCGAAGATCCCCGCGGGCTCCGGAGCTGGAGCCGGCGGTGCCACGGCGACGGCCGTTGCGGGCGCGGCTGCGAGCACCTTCGGGTCTTCGGGCGCGGGAATCGGCTCCGGTGCAGGCTCTACCCGGGGTTTGGCTATCTCGTCGTGAGGAACGTCAACCCGCGCCCGGGCGGCCTTCCACACGTCGACGATCTTCGGTGACGTCCCGCGCGGAGGCTCCCAGCCCGGCTCGAGCGAGAGCAGCTCGGCGAAGCTGGACTCCGCCTCCTCCCGTAGACCTTCGGCGACCTGGCACCACGCGAGCAGCTCCAGGACTTCGAGCTTCTCCTCGCGGGGGATTGACGGGTCCCCCCGGGTGGCCCGCAGCACCGACAGGGCCTCGGCAAACCTCTGCGAGGAGTACAGGCCCCGGGCCTCCTCCAGCTGTGAGTTGGCCAACGCCTGCGCGGGGAGACCCAGGATCAGGGCCAGCGCGACGCCGAGAGCTGCGTTCATGGTCGAACATGCTAGCTCAGGACCCCCGGCGGGGCGAAGGACGCTGTCCCTGTATTTACAGCGCTAGTTGATTGTGACGGGGGCACAACCGAAGAAGACCTCGATCTTCTGCACGCCGAAGCTCTCCAGCTTCGTGCACGCGGGGCCGTAGACGACGAGTCGCCGGGAGCTGGCGCTCTCGTAATCCCAGCCGTCGGCGTGCGACGGGCTCTTCGGGATTTCGACCCCATCGAAATGCACCGAGACGAGGTTCCGATCCGCTGGCTCGTTGACCAGGTCGATGAAGCAGGTCGGCTTCGCGATGGTCCCGATGATGGCCTCGAGCTGTTTGCGGAGCTCCTCGGGGTTGCTGGCGGGGTAGTACGACGGATTTCCGCCCGGCCGAGGCGCGCCTCCGGCGACGGCCATCCGCTCCAGGGCGGTGCCGAACGAGTCCTCGGAGACGCCCAGGACGATCGTCTTGATGCCCTGCTGCCGGAGCAGGTTGATCTCGTTCACGGCTTCGTCCGCGGCGAGGTTCGAGTTCCCGTAGTTGGTCGCGCTGCAGTTGGGCTGACCGTCGGTCGAGAGCAGCACGTAGCGTTCACCCGCGGCCTCCACCGCGTTGCGCTGGTAGAACTCCCTGCAGGCGCGGAGCGCGGGGCCAGTGGGCGTCTGCGTCGCGCTGCCCGTTCCGGCCTTGTCCAGCGCCTGGTGCAGGTCGGTGCCGTTCTGCAGCGACGGCTCGATGGACACCGGGTCCGCGCAGCATCCCGGGCCGTTCGGGTCGCAGGCGCTCACCGATGTGTCCTTCGGGAACTGCTCGAAGCCGAAGCGGACCTTGTCCTGGAAATCCGCAACGAGGTCCTTGAGGATCTCCACCTCGACGCTGAAGCGGGTGCCGGAGCCGAACTCGTTGTACATCGAGCCGGAGCGATCGAACGCGATCAGCACGTCGGGGATCTTCGGCGCGTAGTCGAGGGGGTTGACCTGGTTCTCGCACGTCCCGTTCGGGAACGACGGACCGCCGCCACCGCCGCCACCGCCGCCAGCACCTCCGCCGACCTCGCCCGAGCCGTTTCCTCCATTGCCGACGGTGGTGCCGCCATCGCTACCCGTGTGCGTTTCCTCCTGGCCCACGGTGGCGCCTCCACCGCCGCACCCGAAGGCAGCGAGCAGAAGCGAAAGGGTCAAGGCGAGGGGATGCGACGCGTTCCGCATGAAGGCCTCCGTGGCCTGGTGGTGTTCAGGAGCACGTAGCCAATAGCGAGGTTCGTGCCAGCACCGCGGCTCGACTTCTCCGAGTCACGTCCGGCCGCTGGGCGAGCACCCGTGTCTCCCCGTTGGGGACAGCTGGTGCGCGCGTGCCCGTTCTCGGCAGTCGGGTTGAAGTATCTTCACCGCCGATGAACGAACGAACCGCCTCGGAGCTCTGCCAGCAGTGCGCGATCTGCTGTGACGGGACACTCTTCCCGCGAATCCCCTTGAGCCCGACCGACGCGCGCACGCTCTCCGCGAACGGGTTCGCGTTGGCCCGGCGAAGCAACGGCGCAGTCTCACTGCCGCTGGCGTGCCAGGCGCTGGAGGGAACCCGGTGCACGCGCTACGACCTCCGGCCGGGGAGCTGCCGCGCCTACCGGTGCGATCTGCTGGTCGAGGTGGAGGAGGGGAGGAGCACGTTCGACGAGGCCCTCCGGGTGATCGAGGAAGCGAAGCGGCTCAGGCGGACCGCGGTGAATCGCGAGCTCGAGACCTTCCTCGAGGCGCATTTCCACCGCGGCAACGTGCGTTGAAGTCCTCCCACGAACTCCGCTGACATCGGGGCCCCCGAGGGATAGGTATGGGCATCCATGACGTTGATGCTCATTGCTCTGGGTGTGGCGATGGACGCCACCGCGGTCTCGGGTGCCCTGGCCATTCGTGGGGTGTCGCGGTGGCAGCTCCTGCTGATCGCCCTGAACTTCGGCGCTTTCCAGTCGGCCATGTCGCTCGCCGGGGCGCTCGGTGGGACGATCATCGCGAAGAACCTCGCGTCTCTCGACCACTGGATTGCTTTCGTCCTCCTCGCCTTCGTAGGCGGGAAGATGATCTGGGAGGCCATCTCCCACCACGAGGAGGAGAAGGCGAAATCCACCCGGCTGACGGCGATGGCGATGCTGTCGTTGGGCGTGGCCACCAGCCTCGATGCGCTGGCCGTGGGCGCAACCCTCCCGACCCTCGGGTTGGGCATCCTGCTGTCGATTGCGGTGATCGGCGGAGTCACCTTCGTCCTCTCCCTGTTCGGGGCGTGGGCAGGGAAGAAGCTGGGTGAGCGCTTCGGCTCCGTGGTCGAGGTCGTCGGCGGGCTCGTGCTGATCGGAATCGGCGTGAGGACGGTGGTCACGCACCTTTCGGCGTAGGCACCGGCTGCGCCTCTCTACGAAGCCGCCCCGGAGCGGTACGCCTGCGCGACGTGTGCGACCAGGGCGTCGAAGTCGAGTCCTTCGGTGCGGTACGCGATGTGACCGTCGGGGCGGATCAGCACGAGCCCCTCGCTGCGGATGCCGTACCTCTGCCGCACCAGACCATCCGTATCGACGAACACCGGGCCATCGGGGTGGAACGCGACGACATGGACCCGGGTGTCGAGCCCGAGTCGCTGGGTTAGCGATGTCGTCTGCTCCGTTGGAACCGTGTGGCCCGGCGGGACGAACACGAGCAGGTGGTGCGCAGGCCCGGAGATCACTTCGAACAGGTGACTCCGCGCGCCATCCGGGAGCTGGAGGGGCGCGTCGGGCGCGCGGTCTCCGGCGGCTGCACCGCGCTCGAACGCGGCGTCGTGCGGGCCGGCGGGTTCGCCGACGATGGGGCTTTCGCGGTACTTGATCCCGAGCTCCGACACGAACCGGAAGGCCCGACGCCGTCGCTGCGCGTTGCCGAAGAACCAGGGCGCAAGCCTGGGCGCGAGCGCATTCCGGGCGGCGATGACCACCGGGTTGCGCGTGGTGACCGCGCCGAACAACCGATCGGTGACGCGCAGGAGCATGCGCCCGACGGGGAGGCGTTCGCGCTCGTAGCTGTCGAGCAACGCATCCCTCGCCTCGCCCCGTAGCACCAGCGCGAGCTTCCAGCCCAGGTTCCAGGCGTCCTGGATGCCGGTGTTCATCCCCTGTCCGCCGGCGGGACTGTGGATATGCGCCGCATCGCCCGCGAGGAAGGCGCGCCCCACCCGATATCGCTCCACGCCGCGGTGGTGAATGCGGTAGCTGGCCAGCCACTCCGGGTTCTTGAAGGTCAACGCGGTCTGGCTGTACCTGCGCGCCAGGGTCTGGAGTTCCTCGAGCGTGGGATCCCGGTCGTGCTCGAACTCGCTGGTCGCAACGATCGCGCGGATCTGGTTTCCACGCAGCGGAAACGCGGCGAGTACACCGTCGTCTCCGAGGAACACATTGAGCTGGTCCTTCGGAAGGCTCCACTCGACGTCCACGTCTCCCAGCAGGAACGTCTGCGGATACGTGGCGCCGGCGAATTCGAGTCCAAGGCTCTTGCGAACCGTGCTGTGAGCGCCGTCGCAGCCGACGATGTAGCTCGTCCGGAGCTCCTCGCGGGCCCCGTCGCGTTCCAACGTGGCGATCACGTGGTCGGCCTGCTCCCGGAACTCCAGCAGTCGGGTCGGGCGCTCGACCTGTCCCCCGAGCTCGAGCAGCTTCCGCTCCAGAGCGCGTTCGGTTTCGTACTGCGACACGAACAGGATGAAGGGGAAGGGCGAGTCGTCCACGCCGATGTCCGGGATCTCGAGGTGGAAGAGCTGCTGGCCCTTCGCGAAGGCCGAGATCCGGAAGGCACGCGTCCCCTGTGCCACGAGCGGCTCGGCGATCCCGATCTTCTCGAACAGCTCGAGCGTCCGGGCTTGCACCGCGAGGGCGCGTGAGTGATGCGAACGCTCCGGCTCGGCGTCGACCAACCGCACCCGGATGCCGGCTTGCAGCAGGTTCACCGCCAGCGACAGTCCGGTCGGTCCTGCGCCTACGATCAGCACGTCCATCACGTGAAGACCTCCCTTCCTACTCGAATTCCCCGAGCGCGAGCCCCAGATCTGCGCGGGCGAGGGCCAGCTCTTCGACCGCATCCACCCAGGCGGACTGCGTCTCGAAGGCACTGCGTTCTGCGCGAAGGACCTCCGAGAACCCGAGCTTCCCGGCGGCGTGCGCCTCCCGGATGAGCGCCACGTTCTCGCGCGCCGCCGAGACCACCTCCTGCTCGTACAGGCGGGCGAGCTCCCGGGCGTCCTGGTGACGCGCGGCCGCAGCGCGGACCTGCTCGAGGACGGAACGCTCCAGCGCGGTCGTCTTCACCTCCTGCGTGACCACTTCCGCGCGGGCTGCGCCACGCTCTTCCGCGTTGCGCTGGAAGAAGGGAAGCTCCAGCTTGACGCTTCCCAGGACGATGTTGTCACCATTGTCCAGGACCCATTGGGCGCCGATGACCGGACTGGGAATCGCGCTTCGTTCAGCAAGCAGCAGCGATGCCCGAGCGTGCTCGACCGATGCGCGCCCGGCGACGAGGTCCGCCCGCTGAGTGAGCGCCTGCGCGGTTGCCGCGTCCAGCGCCTGCACCGGCCCGAACGCATCGACCAACTCCTCGAGACGGGTCCCCGGCAGAATGCTCGCGTCGTCCTCGGCCGCGATCGACCTCGCGAGGTCTGCGCGCGCCGCACGTTCATCCCGTCTCGCTTCGGCGAGTCTCTGATGGGCCTGGCCGAGCTCGACGATCGCCGTGTTCACGTCGATCCGGGAGGCCTCGCCGTCTTCGACCTGCTGTCGTACATCCACCACCGTTCTCCTGCCGAGCTCGACGAACTTCTGGGCGACTCCGACCCGGAACCGCGCGCTCACCCATTGCGCGTACAGCTTCCTCGTCTCGGCCAGCACCTCCGCCCGCGACCTCGACAGCCGGGCGCGTGCAGCCCGAAGATTCGCCTCCGCGGCATCGATCCGCGCGCTGCGTTGACCGCCGACCTCGATGGGTTGGAACAGTCCAATGTTCGCGTCGAACCGCGGTCCGTCCGGGACGATTCGGGGCCCGGTGCTGGCCTCGAGCGTCGGGTTCCGGTCGAGGGGCGATTGCACCGAGGACAGGCGCGCCTCCGCGGCTTGAACCTCGGCGCGTCCCTGCTGGACCCCCGGGTGCACGGACAACGCACGCGAGACGGCCTCCTGAAGCGTGAGCAGTCTCTCTCCGGCGGCGGCGTGAGAGACGTCCAGGAGGACGGCGGCGAAGGCCGTCAGCATCCACGTTCGAGGACTCACGCAGCCGTCTCCAGCTCCGAGCGCGACGCGTCAGATCCGAGGTCCTGTCGCGACGGGCGCGCGCCGACGATGGTGTACAGCGCGGGCAGCACCACCAGCGTCAGCAGGGTGGAGGAGACGACGCCGCCAATCACCACCGTCGCGAGCGGACGCTGAACCTCCGCGCCCACCCCGGTGCTCAACGCCATGGGGATGAAGCCGAGCGCTGCCACGGCGGCCGTCATCAGCACCGGCCGCAGACGCGAGCTCGCAGCCTCCCGGATGGCCTCGATGGGCGGCAGGCCTCGCGCGAGGAGCTGGCGCACCCGCGACACGAGGACCATGTCCCCCAGCACCGACACACCGGACAGGGCGATGAAGCCGACCGCAGCGGAGATCGAGAACGGCATGTCCCTGAGCCACAGGGCGAGAACGCCACCTACCATCGCGAAGGGCACGCCCGCGAACACCCGCAGCGCGTCCGGCACGCGGCCGTAGGTGATGTAGAGGAGGACAAAGATCAGCGCGAGCGCGATGGGCACCACGACGAGCAGCCTCTTCTGTGCGCGCTCCAGGTTCTCGAATTGCCCACCGAAGCGGATGAAGTAGCCCGC
>JBAWAM010000896.1:0-4235 GCA_049589315.1 Myxococcaceae bacterium | reverse complement strand
GCCGAGCAGGCTGCGCCGACTGAGGCTGCACCGGCTGCGCCCTCGGAGGCGCCTGCTGTCCCCGCTCCGGCTACGCCGTAGCGAAAAGGAAGTTTCGCCCCACGTTGGGAGTTGAGGTGGGGCGGGCGGCACTGTACTTAGCCGCCGCCGTTCGCAACAGAGCAGTGCAGTTGCCCAGGTGGTGGAATTGGTAGACACACCATCTTGAGGGGGTGGCGCCGTAAGGTGTGCGGGTTCGAATCCCGCCCTGGGCACTCCGAAGAAGCCTCCAAGTCTCTGCGACTTGGGGGCTTTTTCATTTTCTGCTGGCGGTCACAGCGCTTTGCTTTTTCAGGCGCTGACGCGAAGACTCCCGGGACCGGATGGGAGGTGCGATGGGGGCTCGACCGCTGCGCATCGGCAATGCTTCTGGCTTCTACGGCGATCGCTTCTCCGCGTTCCGGGAGATGCTGGAAGGCGGCCCGCTCGACGTCCTCACCGGCGACTACCTCGCCGAGCTGACGCTCCTCATCCTCGGCCGTGACCGGCAGAAGAATCCGGGAGGCGGGTACGCGAAGACGTTCTTGCGCCAGCTCGAGGAGGCGCTCGGCCTGGCGCTCGAGAAGAAGGTCCGCATCGTCGCCAACGCCGGCGGTCTGAACCCGGCGGGCCTCGCCGACGACCTGCGCGCGCTCGCGGCGAAGCTCGGGCTGTCCGTCCGCGTCGCGCACGTCGAAGGCGACGATCTCGTCGAGCGCGCGGAGGAGTTCAGCTTCGGCCGGCCGTTGACGGCGAATGCGTACCTCGGAGGGTGGGGCATCGCGGCGTGCCTCGATGCCGGCGCGGACGTGGTCGTCACGGGCCGGGTGACCGACGCCTCACTCGTGGTCGGCCCCGCGGCCTCCCACTTCGGCTGGCAGCGGCACGACTGGGATCGTCTCGCCGGCGCCATGGTCGCCGGTCACGTCCTCGAGTGCGGCGCACAGGCCACGGGCGGCAACTTCGCGTTCTTCCGCGAGCTGGACCTGCGTCACCCCGGGTTCCCGCTTGCGGAGCTCTTCGCCGACGGCTCCAGCATCATCACCAAGCACCCGGGGACCGGCGGCGCCGTCACCCTCGACACGGTGACGGCGCAGCTCGTCTATGAGATCAACGGCCCCCGCTACGCCGGCCCCGATGCCACCGCGCGCTTCGACACGGTTGCCGTGGAGGCTGTCGGCGCCGATCGCGTACGCATCTCCGGCGTGCGCGGCGAGCCGCCTCCTCCGGACGTGAAGGTGTGCCTCAACCGGATCGGTGGGTTCCGCAACGAAGCGGCGTTCGTGCTCGTCGGACTCGACCTCGAGGAGAAGGCCGCGCTGGTACGGGCGCAGTTCGATGCGGCGCTCCGCCCGCGACCGGCAGAGGTCGTGTACACGTTCGCACGCACCGACCATCCCGACGCGGCGAGCGAGGAGCAGGCCTCGGCGACCTTGAGGGTCACGGCGAAGGACGCTGACGCGAAGCTCGTGGGGCGCCGTTTCAGCAGCGCCGCGGTGGAGCTCGCGCTGGCCAGCTATCCCGGCTTCTTCATGGCGACGCCGCCCGGCGACGCGTCGCCTTTCGGCGTCTACGCGCCCGCGTTCGTCGACGCGCGCAAGGTGCCGCACGTCGCAGTGCTCCCGGAGGGTGGGCGCACCGGGATTTCGCCGCCGGATGAGACGCGCAGGCTCGAAGCCATACCGATCCAGCCGCTGCCAGAGCCGCTGCCGCCAGGACCGACGAAGCGGGCGCCGCTGGGCCGGATCGCCCTGGCCCGCAGCGGCGACAAGGGCGGCGATTCGAACATCGGCGTCTGGGTCCGCACCGAAGAGGCGTGGCGCTGGCTCGCCCACGCGCTCACCGAGGACGCGCTGCGCGCGCTTCTCCCGGAGACGCGAGATCTCGCGATCCGCCGGTACGTCCTTCCGAACCTGCGCGCCTTGAACTTCGTCGTCGAGGGACTCCTGGGCGAAGGCGTCGCGTCCTCCACCCGCTTCGATCCGCAGGGGAAGGCGCTGGGCGAGTGGCTGCGCGCGCGCCACGTCGACCTCCCCGAACAGCTCCTCTGACCCCCGAACTCTTCCTGGAGCAGTGACATGCCGACGCTGGTCTCCCAGATCGACCCGGCCTCCGCCGCGTTCTCCACCCACCGGAGGGAGCTGCTCGCCCGCGTCGCCGAGCTGCGCGCCATCGAGGCGAAGTCCCGAGACAAGGAGCAGCAGGCCCGGGAGAAGTTCCAGAAGCGAGGTCAGCTCCTGCCCCGCGAGCGCCTGGCGCTGCTGCTCGACCGCGGCTCGCCCTTCCTCGAGCTGTCGACGCTCTGTGGCTACAAGCACCACGACGACACCGACGGGTCACTCGCCGGCGGCAACACGATCGTCGGCATCGGCTTCGTTTCCGGCGTGCGCTGCCTCGTGCTCGTGAACAACTCCGCGGTGAAGGGAGGCACCGCCACGCCGTGGGGCGTCCAGAAGACGCTTCGGGCGCAGGAGATCGCGCTCGAGAACCGGCTTCCGGTGGTGTCGCTGGTCGAGAGCGGCGGCGCGAACCTGCTCTACCAGCAGGAGATCTTCGTCCCGGGCGGCGAAACCTTCTACAACCAGGCGAAGCTGTCGGCAGCGGGCATCCCGCAGATCACCGTGGTGCACGGTTCGAGCACTGCCGGTGGCGCGTACCTCCCGGGGCTCTCGGATCACGTGGTCATGGTCCGGGGCAAGGCGAAGGTGTTTCTGGCCGGTCCGCCGCTGCTGCGCGCCGCGACCGGGGAAGTCGCCGCCGACGAGGACCTCGGCGGGGCAGAGATGCACGCTGCGGTCGCAGGCACGGCCGATCACCTCGCTGAGGACGACGCCGACGGTGTCCGCATCGCGCGGGAGATCATGGGATCGCTCGGGTGGAACGACACGCTGCCGCGACTGGAGCGCGCCGCGTACGAGACGCCGCTCTACGCCGCCGATGAGCTGTGTGGCGTCGTTCCGGTCGACCACAGAAGGCCGTACGACTGCCGCGAGGTGATCGCGCGTCTGGTCGACGGCTCCGGCTTCACCCCGTTCAAGGACGACTACGACGCCCTCACTGTCTGCGGCTGGGCGCGCATCGAAGGGAGGGCCATCGGCCTCATCGGCAACAACGGGCCGATCACCCCGAAGGGCGCGACGAAGGCGGGGCAGTTCATCCAGCTCTGCTGCCAGGCGCAGACGCCGATCGTCTACCTGCAGAACACGACGGGCTACATGGTCGGGACGCAGTCGGAGCAGGGCGGGATCGTCAAGCATGGGTCGAAGATGATCCAGGCGGTGGCGAACGCGACGGTGCCGCAGATCACGCTCCTCCTCGGCGGGTCCTTCGGCGCCGGCAACTACGGCATGTGCGGTCGCGCGTTCCACCCGCGCTTCATCTTCGCCTGGCCGAACGCGCGCACGGCGGTGATGGGCGGGGAACAGGCGGCGAAGGTGCTTTCCATTGTGATGGCGGAGAAGGCCCGGCGGGAAGGGCAACCGGTGGACGAAGCGGTGCTGGCGGAGTGGTCGAAGCCGCTCATCGAGCAGTTCGAGCGCGAGTCCGACGCGTTCCACTGCAGCGCGAGGCTGTTCGACGACGGGGTCATCGACCCGCGAGACACCCGGCGCGTGCTCGCGTTCGTCCTGTCCACCTGCGAGGAGGCCGCGCGCCGCACGCTCTCCCCCAACACCTTCGGCGTCGCCCGGCTGTAGCGAGGAACACGATGAAGCGCATCCACAAAGTGCTGGTCGCAAACCGGGGCGAGATCGCCGTGCGCGTGCTGCGGACCTGCCGCCGCCTCGGCCTGCGTCCCGTCGCAGTGTTCTCCGATGCGGACCGGGACGCGCCGCACATCCGGCTGGCGGACGAGGCAGTCCGACTGGGGCCGGCGCCGGCCAAGGAGTCCTATCTCTCGATCGACCGGGTGATCGCGGCGGCGAGGTCGACCGGCGCCGACGCGATCCATCCCGGCTATGGCTTCCTCGCGGAGAACGAGGCCTTCGCCCGCGCGTGCGTGGAGGCCGGGTGCGTGTTCATCGGTCCTCCGCCCGAGGCCATCTCGCTGATGGGGAACAAGCGCCAGGCGAAGCTGCGCATGCAGGCCGCTGGCGTGCCGTGCATCCCCGGATACGAGGCGGCGCAGCCGGGCGAATCACTGGACGACGAGGCGCTCGTCCGCGAAGGCGACCGCATCGGGTTTCCCGTGATGGTGAAAGCCGCGGCGGGCGGGGGAG
>JBAWAM010000895.1:0-2571 GCA_049589315.1 Myxococcaceae bacterium | reverse complement strand
CGGCCCCACTTGCGCGCGTACATCAGCGGAAGCGCGGAGCGGGTGAGCAGGAACGGGCCGACCAGCATCACCCGGATCATCTGCTCCCAGGTATCCTCTGGGAACTCCTCCACCGGCGCCACGTGCTGGAACCCCGCGTTGTTCACGAGGATGTCCAGCCGCCCCCATTCGCGCTCGGCGCGACCAATCAGGGCGCGGCAGTCTTCGCGGGAGGAGATGTCCGCCCCCTGGAACAACACCTCCTCCGAGGGCGGGAGGTCCGGTCCGGGTTCGGGCTCCCGGAGATCCGCCATCAGCACCCGGGCACCGCGTCTGGCAAGATCCACTGCGACTGCACGGCCGATCCCGCTGGCCGCACCGGTGACAACTGCACACCTATCCTCAAGTTCACGCATATCGCCTCCCCACCCTGGCGTTGCCGCGAATTCACGACGCGCCGCGTTGCGTCAAGTCCGGTCGGCATGGTACCAGTATCTGAAATATGAATCGGAATTCATCTTCTGTCATCGCAGCACCGGTGACCGCTCGTGGACAGCGGACGCGGCGGAGGTTGCTCGAGTCGGCAGAGGCGGAGTTCGGGAAGAACGGCTTCGAGGCCGCGTCCATCGCCGACATCACCCGCCGGGCCGGGGTCGCGCTGGGGACGTTCTACGTCTACTTCCCCGACAAGAGGGCGCTGTTCCTGGAGGTCGTGGACAACCTTGGCACGCGCCTGAGAAAGCACCTCACCACCGCGGTGATGGAGCACGAAAACCGGCTGACGGCGCAGCGCGAGGGGATTCGCGCCTTTCTGCAGTTCGCCGGGAAGAACCGCTGGCTGTACCGGCTGATTCGCCAGGCCGAATTCGTCGACGAGGCGTGCTACCGGCGCTACTACGCGAGCATCGCCGGCCCCTACGCGCAGCGGCTCTCCGCTGCGATGGGGGCGGGCCGGATGCGCAAGGTGGATCCGGAGACGCTGGCCTGGTGCCTGATGGGCCTCGCCGACTTCCTCGGGATGAAATACGTCCTCTGGCGCAACCCGAAGAAGATCGACCAGGTGCTCGACGCGGCGATGGACTTCATCGAGAACGGGCTCGCCGCGCCGCCGACGAAGGAAGGGCGTTCGCCCACGCGCTGATCAGAGCGTGTACAGGTAGGCCACCAGGTCCTTCTTCTCGTCCGCCGTCAGCCTGGTGCCGAGCACGAGGTTGAAGAACTCGACGGTGTCCTCGAGGGTGAGCAGACGACCGTCGTGCAGGTACGGCGGGCTCTCCTTGATGCCTCGCAGCGGAAAGGTCTTGATGGCGCCGTCCTTCGCCGCCATCCGCCCGTTGATCAGCACGGGGTCGAAGAATCGGTCGGTCTTCAGATCGTGCATGAAGTTGTCGCTGAAGATCGGCGGCGCGTGGCACTCCGCGCACCGGCCCTTTCCGAAGAAGACCTTCTCCCCGCGCAGCTCCTGCTCCGAGGCGAGGCCGGGGGTCAGCCGTCCGAACAGGTCGAGTTTGGGCGCCGGCGGGAAGTCGAGGATCTCCTGGAACTCGGCCATGTCGTGGACCTGGCTGCCGCGCTCGAGGACGTTCACCCCCTTCTTGGTGGCGATGACCGGATCCCCGTCGAAGTAGGCGGCGCGTTGTTCGAACTCGGTGAAGTCCTCCACGGACCGGAGCGCACGCTGCGAGCCGAAAAGGCGCTGCTGGTTGACGCCGCGGAGGCTGGGGGTGTCGATGCGACGGCGGAAGGGCTGTGGACGGATGTCTCCCACGAGGTGAGTGGAGGCATTGGTGTGGCCGTTGACGTGGCATTCGAAGCAGGTGACGCCCATGCTCGGTTTCACGCTGCGACGATCGTTGGTGGAATTGAACTGCTGCTGCGGAAAGGGGGTCACCAGCAACCGGAGCCCTTCGAGTTGCTTCGGATTCAGGACGCCGTTGAAGAGCCGGTAGAAGTTCTGGGTGGTCACCAGCTCGCCGTTGGACACGTCGCCGAGATCGGGCCGGGTGGTGAGAAAGATGGCCGGAGGGAACTCCGGAAGGAAGTGATCGGCGATGTCGAACTCCACGTCGAACCGCTCGAGATCGCGCCCCTCCTGTTTCTTGATCTCGTTGATGTGGAACTTCGGGAAGACCATCCCTCCCTCTTCATGGAAGGGGTGGGGGAGCGGCATGAACCCCTTGGGCCACAGCCCACGCTTGCGAATCTCGTCGGGGGACATCGACGCGAGCTGGTCCCAGGTCACGCCCGAAGGGAGCTTCACCCGGACGCCGCCCTGCACCGGCTTGCCCCGTGTCATCGTGACGCCCTTCACCGGTCGATTGGAGAGGTCGTAGCGCTCCTGCAGCAGCGCGCGTTGCTCCTGCATCTGCTTCGACTTCGCCGCAGCGCCCGCTTTCTGGATCTTCCCGAAGTCCACGTCCTCGGTGACGGGGATGTAGCTGGTCTCCGCTCGCGACGGCACCGGATACTTCTGCTCCTGCTTCGGTTTGCTCTGGGTCGGCGCCTGCGCCACCGCCGTGAATGCGACGGCGACGACGGTTGCGACCCCCAGCACCACCACTCCGGCCCGCATTGCTCTCATGCCGCTCCTCC
>JBAWAM010000894.1:0-2285 GCA_049589315.1 Myxococcaceae bacterium | reverse complement strand
GACTGGGAGGCGACGGAACACGGACTAGAACTTCACCTTCGGCGCGGTCTCGGCGCCGGGCTGCGCCTTGAAGTAGGGCTTCTCCTTGAACCTGGAGCCGAAGAAGTTGGCCATGATCACTGTGGGGAACGAGTTGCGCTCGGTGTTGAAGCCCTGCGCCGCCTCGTTGAAGCGCATGCGCTCGACGGAGATCCGGTTCTCGGTCCCCTCGAGCTGCGCCTGGAGGTCCCGGAAGTTCGCGGTGGCCTTGAGCTCCGGGTAGCGCTCGACGGTGACGAGCAGCCGCGACAGGGCCGAGCCGAGCTGCTGCTGGGCCTGCTGGAACTGCTCGAACTTCGCGGGATCCTGGAGGATCTCCGTGCTCGCCTCGGTGGTGACCTGGCCCGCCTTCGCGCGCGCCTGGGTGACCTGCGTCAGGGTCTCCTGCTCGAAATTGGCCGCACCCTTCACCGTCTCGACCAGGTTCGGCACCAGGTCCAACCGGCGCTGATAGACGTTCTCGACCTGGCCCCACTGCGCCTGAACGGCCTGATCGAGCTTGTTCAAGTTGTTGTACGACCCGGCGACCATCATCGCGCCGACGCCTGCAATCGCGAGTACCGCCAGGAGAACCCACTTACCCATCTCGACTTCCGTCCTTTCGGCCCCGGAGAGCCATACCCCACTTCAACGAACGACGACGCCTCTCATTGCATCGGCGGCGCCATGAACTCCGCCCCGACCGGGTCCTTCACGTGCTCCAGGATGATCTGGTCGATGTGACGGAGCTCCACCTCATCCAGGTGCCACCCCAGCGCGCCCTTCAGAGGCTCTAGTTGCCCGGGATGGCGCGCACCCCAGAGCGCGACGCCGACGCCTGGCTGGTCGAGCACCCAGCGGAGGGCCAGGTGGATCACCCGGCGCCCGAGGCGCTCCTGCGCGAACTCATCCAGCCCTGCGACGGCAGCGAGGTACTGCGCGAAGCGCGGTGGCTGGAACTTGGGATCGATGCGACGGATCTCCCCCTTCGCAAAGGTGGTCTCGAGCGACATCCGGCCCGACAGGAGGCCTCGGCAGATCGCGCCGTAGGTGAACGTGGTGATGCCGTGCTGGCGGCAATACGGCAGCACGTCGATCTCCGAGTCGCGCTCGAACAGGTTGTACGGCGGCTGCGCCGTGTGGAGCGGACCGCCCTTGCGGAACGCGTCCATCTGCTCCGGCGAGAAGTTGCTCACGCCGATCGCGCGGAGCTTTCCCTGCCGCCGGAAGTCGTCGAGCACGCGGGCCGTCTCGTCGAACGGGACGGACGGGTCCGGCCAATGCACCTGGTACACGTCGATGCGGTCGCGGCGGAGTCGACGGAGGGAGTCCTCCAGCTCCTTTCGCAGACGCTCCGGGCGGGAGTTCCGCTTCAGCCCTCCCGTGGTCCAGTCGAGCCCGACCTTGGTCGCGACGACGATGTCTCGCCCCCTCGGATGCTCGGCGAGCGCTCGACCGATGATCTCCTCCGAGCGGCCCTGACCGTAGGCCGGCGCCGTGTCGAGGAGTGTCACGCCGTGATCGATGGCTTCGTGGATCGTCCGGATGGATTCCTGCTCATCCGTTCCGCCCCACGCTGCGCCGCCGATGGCCCACGTCCCCAGGCCGATCCGAGACACCTCCAGGTCCGTTCCCGAGATGCGCACCGTCTCCATGCTCCGGGTTTCGCACGGATGACGTGGCCATACGAGGCCGCATTTTCGCGGCGTTTGCCCCCCCGACAGACCCACGCGCGGAGCGGGCCCACCCGGGATCCCGCCCCCGCCGCACGCTGCGATTGTGCCTGTGAACTGCCACCGCTCGCGGCGGGTGAGTACACCGTCGCAGTTGGAGATGCGCGACATTCGCTGCGCGTGGAGTCGGGCGGCGAAGATGAATGCCTGCTCCGTCAATAACGGAACCGCGGGCTACCCGGGCCTGCCCTTCACGGTCCGGTGACGTGTCGTCCCGCGCTCAGACCCACTCGCGAGGATTGCGCAGGACCTCGACCAGTCGTGCCTCTTCGGAGCCCTCCGCCGGGTGGTGGTCGTAGACCCACTGCACGTGCGGCGGCAGCGACATCAGGATCGACTCGATGCGCCCCTTCGTCTCCAGGCCGAAGATGGTGCCCCGGTCGTAGACCAGGTTGAACTCCACGTAACGGCCCCGGCGGATCTCCTGCCAGCGGCGCTGCTCCGGCGTGTGCGGCAGTGCCTTGCGGCGCTCGACGATCGGCACATAGGCCGGAACGAACGCGCGACCGGCGTCCTGGACGAAGGCGAACTCGC
>JBAWAM010000893.1:0-2118 GCA_049589315.1 Myxococcaceae bacterium | reverse complement strand
CGCTGGTTCTCGGTCTCATGGTTGCCTCGGCGAAGGGCTCGTACGACACACAAAAGAGCGAGTTGGTCCAGATGTCTGCCGGGATCGTAGTACTCGACCGCATCCTGGCTCACTATGGTCCCGAAACGAAGGAGGTCCGTGAGCTCTTACGAGCTGCGACCACACGTGCGCTCGCTCAGATCTGGCCGGAAGACCGCTCACGGCCTTCCCTCGCGCCGAGGAGCGCGGGAGACGAAATTCTCTATGACAAGCTCCAGGAACTCACACCGAAGGATGACTCGCACCGCTCACTTCAAGCCCAGGCGCTGAACGTCGCCATGGAGCTCACACGGGCGCGCTGGTTGATGTTCGAGCAGAGCGGTAGTGCCATTTCCACGCCGTTTTTGGTGGTGGTCGTCTTTTGGCTCACCGTGATGTTCGTGAGCTTCGGGCTCTTCGCGCCTTCCAACACGACGGCCATCGCGACGCTCGTCATCTGTGCGCTCTCGGTCTCGGGCGCGCTCTTCCTGACTCTCGAAATGGACACGCCTTTCGCAGGGCTGATCCAGATCTCGAGCGCTCCCCTGCGCGCGGCTCTTGCCCAACTCGGCCAGTAGCCTCCGAGGTCGCCTCAGGTTCTATCCTCATGGGCTGGAACAAGCTCCGCTACTGCGAGCTCTTCCTGATCGGCGGCGACGCGGTGACGAAGGACCTCCAAGCCGAGTTCTACAACAGCACCGACCTGAACGGCGGGCGGCCACCCGCGACTCCTGCTCCGATGCGACCTGGGCGAAGGTCGACCCCGAAGAGATCAAGAAGCAATACCACGTGCTCGGCGTGTTCAAGAACGGCCCCCGGTACTCTTCGACGTTCCTGATCGGACGGCCTTCGGCCTGTGGGAGGGCCGAAGGCGAGCGAAGTCCCTGGATCACGGTGATCCATCGCACAGAGCGTGGCGGCGACCCTCTTCGAGCGCTTGGTCGTGTAGTGGAAGAGCTCCCCGGAGGAGAGACGTGGCGATACATGTGGACCAGCTCAAGGCGATCCCGCTCTTCGCTGGCCTTGCCCACGCTGATTGTGAGATTAGCATGATGGAGCTCGACCCAGCGACCGCAACCGTAGCGAGCCGAACGCCGGTCCGGGCTTCATCATGAGTCATGCTCAATTCAGAGCGGTGAAGGCTCACGAGACCGTCATGCTCCAGCTCAAAGCCGCGAGGAGTCAACGGCTGCGCGCCGATCGGAAGGTCAAGGAGTAGCCCGATTCGTGTGCGGAGCTTGTGCCTGGAACTGATCTATGGCGACCACGCCCCGAAACAGCGGCTCCCAGACTGAGGCGGTGGCCAATCTGGGCGTCTTCCGCCCACCGCTCATCTACCTGGCTTCGATATCCACGGGACTGGCCTTCCACTGGGTGTGGCCGCGCCCCGTTCTATCCGGGGTGGCACCGGCTCCCCTGGGAGCCATCCTGGTCGTGGGGTCCCTCCTACTGTTTGGCTTCTCGGTGCAGCGGTTCCGCGCTGCCGGCACGCCGGTGCCCGCGCGGAAGCCGACCACGGTCATTGTCCGGACCGGTCTGTACCGCTTCAGCCGGAATCCGATCTACCTGGCATTCTCGCTCTTGCAGCTGGGTATTGCGGTTTGGGTGAACAGCTGGTGGCTCATCGCCACGCTCGCGACTGCTGTCCCAATTATCCAGTGGGTCGTCGTGCCGAGGGAGGAGCGATACCTCGAGGCGAGATTCGCTGCCGAGTACCGGGACTACAAGGCCTCCGTGCGCCGGTGGTTGTAGCTCGATGAGAGCGGGTGGATCGACCGACCCTATGGCGCCTACCGCGCCAAGTGGTCTGGTCGCGCTCGAGCGATTGGCACCGTGGCGCCCCCTGAGATTCCGCTCGACGTCACGGGGGCATGTCGGCGGTCGAGGTCCATCTGAAGATTAGCAACAAGACGCTAACGCACTGGGATATCAGCTGTCCCGGCGCGCCGTTGGTTACTAACCAGTCCTGTCTTTAGGCTACACTGCGATCGGATTGTGATATGAAGGGTTATGCGGATCGACGGGCGGACCCTGTCGCACGAGACCTCCGAGACAATCCGGCGCATGGCCGTGCGGCGCGTGCAGGAAGGCGAAGCGCCG
>JBAWAM010000892.1:0-11387 GCA_049589315.1 Myxococcaceae bacterium | reverse complement strand
CCACCTGCTGACTGCCAACTGCCAACTGCCGACCGCCCTGCCCGCTACTCCTGCCCCGTCACCACCTCGACGCGCATCGCCAGCAATTCGCCGTTCGCCACCCGGTACGTCGCGTCCAGCAGCGTCCCGGAGACGAAGGTCAAGGCCGAGGCGTTCCTTCCCCTCCAGGTGACGCGTGTGTCGCCGGTTAGCTCGAGTTCGTACCACCGCAACTGGTCGTCTTCGATCTTCACGGAGCGAGGTCCGACGAAGCGGACCGTTCCCCGGACGCGCTTCTCCTCCGGGTCGATGGCCACGCGCGCGGGCAGGATGAGGGGCCCCGGCACGACGCTGCGGCGACACTGGGGCTCGCTCACGCCACCGCTGTGGCACCCTGCTCCGAGGGCAAACCCAACCCCCGCGCACGCGCACATCGCAAGCGCTCCGGCCTTCATGCCGTCCTCCTCGCCCTCGCCAGAAACTGTGGACTCGCGGGCCTCCGGGCAACCCGCCGTTCCGTCGCGCGATCAGGACAACGTGCTCTGGAGTGGACGAACCGGCCTCGGACCTACAGGCCCGCGTCCGGCATGTCGGTCCCGCAGAGCGGCGCCCCTGCCTTGATCCACGCCTGGACCAGCGAGAGCTCCTCGGCGGTCGGCATGTCCGGCGGGGGCGGCATGGTGCGCTGGTCGAGCATCCGACGCTTGATGTCTGCGACCATGCTGGCGGCGCCCTGGCGGCCTTCCGCGTCCTCGTACATGTCGAGTCGGAAGTTGTCGTAGCCGCTTGCGGCGCGGTTCTCGCCGTGGCACGCCGCGCAGTACTTCGTCATGACCTGATCGACGCCATCGCACCAATACGCCGGTCCGGCGTTGCCGCCACCGGACGTATCGCCGTACTGCGGACCGGACAGCGCTTCGCACGTCCTCCCCTCGCCGGGTCGAGCCAGGACGCAGACGAGCTCCGGAGGACAGTCATTCACGGTCTCGCAGCTCTTTCCCGCGAGGGTCCCGCCCTCTAGCACACAGCCGGATCCGACGAAGGCGAACAGGACTGCGGCTCTGGTGGCGCCCCAAAATAATCGCTTCATGACGTGCATCACTAGAACTCGAAGCTCAGGTCCGCGTCCTTCGCGGTTTTTTCGGGCAGGAACTCCAGCACGAGCCCATAGGCCAGGGACAGGCCGGCGAGCACGTACAAGGCGTTCGAGGTCGCGGCAGACTGCCGGGCGGTGCGCAACGCGTCCGCGGCGTCGGCGGCGTGGGTCAGGGAATGTGCGCGGGTGGCCTCTCCCTGGGCCCAATAGCCGAGTCCGAGCCCGCCGAGGAGCAGCACGCCGGAAGCGGCGTAGGCATAGCGCGGCGGGGGAAGGCGCGATTCGATGGGCGCGTCGAGTTCGAGGTTCGCGCGAGGCGCATCGTCGTCGGCGCGGACGGCCGGGGCGGCCAGCAGCACCGTCAGGGTCAGAGCGGCGAAGCGTGTCGTGTTCGTCACTCGCGTGAGTATAGCGGGGTTTGCGTCCGACCAAGGCGGGATCCGCACGGCCCCCCTCTCCGCGTTCCGTTGACAGGAGGGGGGCCGACCGCTATCGGGGGCTCGGTTCGACGGGGATCCACGTGAAGCTGACGGTGAACGGCGACATCCAGGAAGTGCCCGAAGGCATCACCGTGCGCGCGCTGCTCGACAGGCTCGAACTGGGCCGGGAGCGCGTGGCGGTCGAGGTGAACGCCGTGGTGATACGCCGTGCCCTTCACGAGGAGCATCGGCTCGCCGAGAACGACCGCGTGGAGATCGTCACGTTCGTCGGCGGCGGCTGACAGGAGCGACACATGAGCGACAAGGCCTTCACCCTTGCAGGTCACACCTTCGGGTCCCGACTGATCGTCGGTACGGGGAAGTACCCCACGTTCGAGATCATGAAGCAGTGCCACGAGGCCTCGGGCGCCGAAATGGTCACGGTCGCCGTCCGTCGCCTGGACCTCGGCGCGAAAGGCGAAGCGTCGCTCATGCACTGGATCGACCAGAGCCGCATGAAGCTGCTGCCCAACACGGCCGGGTGCTACACCGCCGACGATGCCGTCCGCACCTGCCGGCTCGCCGAAGAGCTCGGGATGAGCAAGTGGGTGAAGCTCGAGGTGCTCGGTGACGAGAAGACCCTCTTCCCCGACGTCGAGGAGACGGTGAAGGCCGCCCGGATCCTGGTGAAGGAGGGCTTCACGGTGCTCCCCTACACCACCGACGACGTCATCACCGCCCGGAAGCTGGAGGACGCGGGGTGCGCCGCCGTGATGCCGCTCGCCGCCCCCATCGGATCGGGGCTCGGCGTCCGGAACCCGCATAACATCCGGCTGATCATCGAGACGGTGAAGGTGCCGGTGATCGTCGACGCGGGCGTTGGCACTGCGTCCGATGCGGCGATCGCGATGGAGCTCGGCTGCGACGCCATCCTGATGAACACGGCCATCGCGGGAGCGAAGGATCCGGTGCGGATGGCGGTGGCCATGCGCAAGGCAGTCGAAGCGGGCCGGGACGCCTTCCTCGCCGGACGCATTCCGCGCAAGGCGTACGGCTCCGCCTCCAGCCCGATCGACGGGCTGATCGGCGCGTGAGCCCGGAGCTCCCCCGGCTCATCGTCATCACCGACTGGAGCCTCGGGACGGCCAGACTCCTGAGGGCCCTCTCACGGGTCGTCGCGCTCGGTTCGCGCGTGGCGGTGCAGCACCGCCACCCGGACGCGAGCACGCGCGAGTTTCTCGACGAGGCGCGACAGCTTCGAGCGCTGTGCGATCCCGCCGGCGTCCCCCTCTTCGTGAATGGCCGGCTGGACGTGGCCCTGCTCCTCGATGCCCACCTCCACGTTCCCGCGCACGGTACCCGCGTGGCGGACGCACGAGCGCTGATGCCGAAGGACAGGTGGATCAGCGCCGCCGTCCACGACGAGCAAGAGGCGGATGCTTCGCGCGGTGCAGACCTCGTGTTGGTGAGCCCCGTCTTCGGCGCGGGCTCCAAGCCCGACGATTTGCGCGCGCCCCTGGGGCGCGACCGGTTCGATGCGCTCGCGAGCCGAATGGACTGTGCGGCCTACGCGCTGGGAGGGATCTCCCCGGCGACAGTCGAGCAGCTCCACAGCTCATGTGCGCACGGGGTGGCGAGCGTCACGGGCGTCCTCACGGCGTCCGATCCCGGTGCTGCGGCGCGCGAGCTGCTCGATTCGTTTGAACTCCAGCGGCTTCGGCGTCAGTTGTGACCGCGCCGCGAGTTTTCAACGGTCATGTCACGCCGTGAAACGGCCTTGTTTCAGCCTGCTCAAGCTCTTTACAAAGCCCCCTGACCCGCTGCAGTCCACCTGGTGTCGGCCTACCGCAGCCAACACAGGTCTCGTCGAAACGCCGGGTCGCCCCTGCCTTTCACTCTGAGAGCGTGGCAGAAAGCCCCATTTTCGCGTTCAACCCCAGCGGACGACTGTCTGAATCTGCGACAGCAACAAACCATACACAATCAATGATTTCAGCACGTTAAATAGTCGGCACGCCAGACGCATAGGGAGCGGGTGTCCGTAGCTCAAGCACCCCTGTCGAAAGGATGTACTGACATGCGACTGGCACGCACACTCTCCGTTGTAGTTCCGATTTTCCTGGCCGGCTGTGGAAGCGAGTTGGAGATCCGCCAGGACACAGACATCGAGCGCACATCTGACCCCGACGAGTCGGCGGAGGCCGAACTGCGCCGCTCGACCCGATTCGATGCGGAGTTCGAAAAGGCCGCTCAGGAGTTCAACGTACCGTCCGCGGTGCTCAAGGCGGTCTCCTTCGTCGAGACGCGGTACGAGATGGTCGTCGGTGAATCCGAGTTCGAAGGCCAGCCTGCAGCGTACGGCCTGATGGGCCTGAAGCTGCCTGAACTCGAGCAGGGCGCAGCGCTCGCGGGGATCACCGCGGAGCAGGCGAAGGCGGAGCCCCTCGCGAACGTGCGCGCGGCGGCGGCGCTGCTCAGCCAGTGGGCCGACGAGAAGGGCATCGCCCGCGACGACGTCCGCAACTGGGCGCCGGTGGTGGCGCGCCTGAGCGGGAGCGACGATCCGGAGGTGCGGCGCACCTTCGTGAATGACGAGGTCTTCTCCACGCTGAAGCTGGGCGTCGGTCGTCAGACCGAGGATCTCGTCGCTGCCGGCCAGTCGCTGGAGCTCGAGGGTGAGCTGGGGACCGCGACTCAGGAGCTGAGCACGGCGCCCGACTACGCCAAGGCGGTGTGGCGTCCGTCGCCGAACTTCAACGCCCGTCCGAGCGGCACGACCGGTCAGCCGAAGATGGTGATCATCCACACCTGCGAAGGCGCCTACTCGGGCTGCTGGGGCTGGCTGCAGAACCCGAAGGCGGGCGCCTCGGCGCACTACGTCGTCAACTCGACTGGCAGCGAAGTCTCCCAGCTCATCCGTGAGAAGGATCGCGCCTGGCACATCAGCGCCACCTACGAGTGCAGCCGCAACTCGAGCAAGGAGTGCTGGCTGAACGGCAACAGCTCGAACAACTTCACCGTTGGCATCGAGCACGCGGGCTACGCCTCGCAGAGCTCGTTCTCGTCCGGGATGATCGACGCCTCGGCCCAGCTGACCTGCGACATCACCAAGCAGTGGGGCATCCCCCGCGACAGCTACCACATCGTCGGGCATGGCAAGCTGCAGCCGTACAACCGCACCGACCCGGGTCCGAAATGGCCGTGGAGCACCTACCTCAGCAAGGTGAACAGCTACTGCTCGTCCTCCACCGACGGCGGCAGCACCGGTGGCACCCCCGGTGGCTCCGGCGGAAGCACCGCTTCGGCGATCATCATCGACAGCAACAACAGCAGCAACGACCGGAACAAGGGCTACATCCAGCTCAGCGCCAACTGGGTGAGCACGAACTCGACCGCCGGTTACTACGGCACCGGCTACTACTACGTGAGCACCAAGGCGGTCTCGGACGGCGCGACCTTCTGGTTCTACGTCCCCTCGAACCAGGCCCGCACCATCGACGCGTGGTGGACCGCCGGCTCGAACCGCTCCACCACCGCCCCCTTCGTCGTCTACAACGCCCAGGGTCAGAAGCTCGCGACGAAGTCGGTGAACCAGACGGTGAATGGGAACAAGTGGAATGAGCTCGGCACGTACAACTTCACTGCAGGCTGGAACAAGGTCGTCCTCTCGCGCTGGACGGGCGAGGGCAAGGTCGTCGTCGCGGATGCCCTCCGCGTCCGCTGACCGGGTCGGCGCGGTCCGCGCGATCCTGATCGCGGCGACCGCGTGCAAGAGGGAGGAGGCCCGGCTCACCCCGCCTCCGCCCTCCACACGACCCGAGGTGCCTCCCCTGGCGACGCTCGCCAGCGTGGAGGCACCTGCTTCACCGGATGAGACGAGCGGCAACGCGGCGGTCCTCCCCTCCACGGATTGGCTCGCCTTCGTCCGTGAGACGGAGGAGCGGCGTGAAGCGTTCCTGGTTCGGCCCAACGGCCGGGACCTCCGGAAGTTGCCGCTGCCCAGAGGAGCGACCGGTGCGTTCCCCGCGGACGCCCATCCCGACGGCGCCGCGCTGGTCGGCATCGCCGTCCAGGACGTGGGCGATCACCACTCCGAGCAGCTCGTGGTGTGGCCGCTGGGCCCATCGAAAACGAAGGAGCCGGTGGTCCTGGTGGGGCCCGCCTCCGGGCGAAGCCGGAATCCCGTCGTCTCCCCTGACGGCAAGCGCATCGCGTTCGAGTCCGGCGCGGAGTCGTTCTCCGACCTCTACGTGGTCGACCTCGGCGGCACGAACCTCAAGCGCCTCACCCGCAACGCAGAAGGCAACTTCGAGCCTGTCTGGTCGGCCGATGGCAGCTCGCTCGCCTTCACCACCAGCCGCGACGGAGATCCCGAGGTCTACCGGATGTCGGCCGACGGGTCTGCCCAGGAGCGGCTCACTGCGTTCCACCTCGAGGACGGGGCCCCCCGCTGGGCACGCTCCGGCGACCGCATCGCCTTCCTTTCGAACCGGGAGGGCGCGCACGCCATCTTCCTGATGAAGTCGGATGGCACGGGTCAGCGACGGGTGTTGCCGGCGTTGGCGAAGTCGAACGCCTTCTCCGAGCCGGCCGAGCGCGACCCGGCGTGGTCCCCGGATGGCAGCAAGCTCGCGCTCGTGCGCCCCGGAAAGGGCGGCAAGGCGGCCATCCACCTGGTGGACGTCGCCTCGGGTGAAGCGCGCGCGCTCACCGACGGGACGGCGCAGGACGACCAGCCCACCTTCTCCCCCGACGGCCAGTTCCTCGCGTTCGTGTCGGATCGCACCGGCTCGTCGCAGATCTGGATCATGAGGGTGGATGGGTCGCGGCAGACACGGGTCACCACGTCGGACGCCTCCGACTGGCGGCCTGTGTGGGTTCCGCGCAGCACCGGGGACAGGGCGGCTCCGCTATAGTCGGCCGCCGTGAGCGCCCCCACCACCCCCGACCTTCGTCCCCTCGCCATCGGCGAGCTGATCGATCGCTCCGCCCAGCTCTGGCGGAGCCACTTCGGCGCGCTGTTCCGCCTCTATCTCGGATACGGCCTGTCCATCTTCATCCTCCAGCAGCTGTTCAGGCTGGCGATGAAGCAGTGGTTTCCGCTCGTCGGCGGCGGTCCTGCCTTGATCAAGGCGCTCGATCAGCAGCCGTTCGAGGCCCTTCGCCAATATGGCCTCGCCGCCGGTCCGATACTGATCTTCCTCGTCCTCGCATTCTGGGGGAGCTGGATGGTCGTCGTGGCCGGCTCCCACTTCGCGATCCGGCATCGGCTCGGGCAGAGCGCGACCCTGTCCGAAGGGTTCTCCCGCGTCCGCGCCCGGCTGGGCGCGCTGACCGGCGCGTTCGTGCTCTCGACGCTGGCGTGGATGTTGGCGATGTTGCTGTTTTCGGTTCCGGGGCTCGCCTTCGCCGGAGTCGCAGGGTTCGCCTTCAGAGACAATCCCACCCTGCAGGGGCCGGTGGTCGCGCTCGGGATGGTCGTCATGCTCCTCGGCATGCTCGCCGCGGTGCTGTGGTACCTGCTGCGCTTCCTCTTCACCGGCCCGGTGATCGCGATGGAAGACGTGGGCGCATGGGCAGCGCTGCGTCGCTCCGGTGAGCTGATCTCCGGCCGCATCGGCAAGGGCATCCTGAACAGGGTGAAGGTGCGCGCGACCCTGGTCCTGACGATCGTGTTCGCGATCCTGATGGTCGTCGGGATGGTCGCGGGGATCCCGGCGACGATCCTTCAGTTCGTCTACGCCAACCCGCTGGATCCGGTGAACGCCGACCCCAACAACATCCCGCAGCTTCTGATGATCCCGGCCGAGCTCCTCTCCATCGCAGCCCAGGCCGTCTTCTCGCCGCTGTACCTGGTGGTGGCCGCGCTGTTCTATGTGGACATGCGCGTACGCCGCGAAGGGCTGGACCTGGAGCTGCAGCTCGAGAAGGAACCGCGCACGCCATGAGCCTCTGGCCGGCAGCCCTTGCGCTGCTGATCGCGGCGACGCCCGCTCCCGACGGCGAAGGCGACGACCCGTGCCTGGCGCTCGAGGGAACAGCGCCGTCGGCGGACGATCGACTGGCCGCAGTCTGTGCGCTCCGCGCGCGCGAGGACCTGTCGGTCGAGGTCTCCACGGAGCGGATGAAGGAGATCCTCGACCGCCCGGAGTTTTCGGGAGCCCGGGATCGTCCATCCGATGCGCTCGCCCGGTTGATGCAGAAGCTGCGGGCGCTGTGGGAATCGCTCCTCGATCGCCGAGAGGCCGCCACGTTCTCCGAATGGACTCGGGTCGGCGTCCTTGGGCTGGCGGTCGCGGTGGTCCTGGGTGCGGTCCTGCGCATCCGGCGACGGATCGGCGCTGGCCGAACCTCCCCCCGTCGCGCGGAAGCGCCTGCGGAGCCTCTCGTCCTCGATGCGCCGGAGGTGCATTTCGCGCACGCGCGGCGGGCGGTCGGTGAAGGCGGTGACCCGCGCGAAGGCATCCGACAGGCCTTGCTGGCGCTGCTGTCGGTCCTCGAACGCCAGCGCTGGGCGCGGCCCGACCGCGTTCGCACCAACCGCGAGCTGGCCTCGGAGCTTCCTTCGCGTGGCGCGCCCGCGGAGGTCTCCCGCGAAGTGGACCGCCTCGTCCACTGGTACGACCGGACGTACTACTCCCTCGAGCCCGTGTCGTCCGTGGAGGCGGAGCGCTTCCTCCACGACGTCGCGCAGTTCGAAAGTCGCCTCGCTGCCGGAGGCTCGCCATGAGCCGTTGGCACGGGTGGGCGCTCTACGCGGCGGGGCTCGCGGTGGCCGCAGCGGTGGCGCTCGCCGCGGGTGTGGAGGAGCGCTCGAACTCTCCCGTCGCCTCGGTCGAAAACGCCTCGGGCGCTGGGACACGCGCACTCTTCGTCTACCTTCGCGAGAGCGGCTTCGATGTCGCCGCGGTCCACACGCCGCTCACCGACCTCGCCCCCACGACGCGCACGCTGGTCCTTTCCGCGCCGACGGCCCGGCGGATCTCGCGCGAAGAGACCGACGCCCTCCAGCGGTTCGCCGAAGCCGGAGGCACGGTCGTCGTCCTGGCACCGCCAACGCTCGTGACCGCCCAGCCAGAGCTCGCGGCGTGGCTCGAGCTCGAGGCCCCTGAAGAGAACACGCCGATGCCGGCGCTCGGCACGCTGACCGGCCCGGACGCCTTCGGCCTCAGCGTCCCCGTCGACCACCGCGAAGGCCCCTTCTCCGGAGTGGCCTCGCTGCGCGTGGGGCGGAGTGATCGTCTCGGACTCCGGCTCGGACGTCGCACCGCGCTTCCTGTGGCAGCGTTCGGTGACGCGCCGGTCCTGTGGTGGCTCCCGACTGGACAGGGTGAGCTCATCGTCACGCTCCCGGACATCGCCGAGAACCGCCGGATCGAGCTGGAGGACAACCTCGCGTTCTGGGTGGCCCTCGCCTCGCGCGGACCGCTCCACTTCGACGAGTTCCACCACGTCCCGGAGGACGGTCCCCCGCGATCGCTCGGCCTCGTCGCCTTCTCCGTGCAGCTCCTCGCGTTCTTCGCGTTCTTCGCCGTCGCGCGAGGCACGCGGCTCGGCCCGGCGCGGCCCGAGCTCGTCGAGCGCCACCGCTCCACCCGCGAGTATCTGGACGCCTTCGCCTGGCTCACCCGCAGGGCACGGGTCGAAGGCGAGCTGCTGCGCGAAGCCCACGCGCGGCTCCGGGTCCTGCTCCAGGAGCGACTCGGCATCGCAACGACGCTCCCCGACGACGAGGTGGCGCTGGCGCTCGAACGGCAGTGCCAGGTGCCTCGTGAGGAGTACCTCACCGCCGTGCGCGAGCTCCGCGCCTCCGCTTCCGCAGGCCAGGTCCGCCCCGGGGAGTTCGCGCGGCTCTCGAGGTCGCTCGCGCGCATCGAGCGCGTCGTCCGCGGGCGCGTCGACTGATCAGGCCTCCCCCGGGACCGGAAGAATCGCGAGATCGTACACGCCACGCTCGCGGGCGCGACGCCGGAGCGACGCCGCAGCCACGTACCGCCGGATGTCGTCCACGCGGGCATCCCAGCTCTCGTGGAAGATTCTCAACGCCCGCTCCATAGAGGGCCCGGCGCCTTCCGCGAGGCACTCGTCGACGCGGAGGACGAACTCCTCCGGCGTGCGCGCGATCCTGCAGAGCCCCAGCCGCTCGACCTCCGGGATCGGCGAGGACACGACCGGGAGCCCCGCCGCGAGGTATTCGCGCACCTTCAGCGGGTTCGCGTTCAGGGTCAGCTCGTTCACCCGGAACGGGTTGAGCGCCACGTCGAACGCGCGGGAGTACGCCGGCAGGTCCGCGTACGGCTTTCTCCCGAGAAAGCTCACGTTCGGGAGCTTCTCCAGCCTGGAGACGTCGAGGCCCGGAACGATCTTGCCGATCAGCACGACCGTTCCCTCCGGATACGCACGCGCGCAGGCCTCCAGCGCCTTCAGATCGATCCAATCCGCGATGAGGCCGAAGAAGCCGATCACCGGGTGCGGGAGCGCCGCAATCCCGTCCGGGATCCGGGTCGAGGGATCACACGCCCTGACGAAGTGGTTCCAGTCGACGCCGTGGCGCACCAATTGGGTGTGCGGGTTCACCTGGCTCTTCTTCTCACGCAGACGTTCGGACGAGGTGATCACCAGGTCCGCCTTCACCAGCAGGTGCCGTTCGAGCGCCAGGATGTGCTCGGCGTTCGCGTCGCTGAACGCGGAGAACTCGTCCACGCATTGGTAGACCACCAGGTCTTCGCCGAGCGTCCCGGAGACGGTCGCCGAAGCAGGCAGATAGGACCAGGAGATCGGGCGTTTGAACCCGAGCCTCCGCATCGCCGCCCGGACCTCGGTGCGGAGCGCAGAACCGTTCACGCGCCGGGCGACCTTTCCGTAGAACGGCAGCACCAGAGGCGAGAGCACGAAGATGTTCTTCTCCACCTCGCACAGGCCCTGGGTGAAGGCCTGCACCTTGCGCACGATCCGGTTCACGTCGTGGGCATTCACCCTCGGCGCGCGGTTGCCGATGCTGTTCACCCACAGGATCCGGTTGTCCCGGGCGAGGATCCGCATGATGTGCGTCTTCGACAGCGGATCGCCGTCCCAGTCGTTGGAGAACACCACCACGTCGCGTCCGCGGAGCGCCTCGTCGTCCCGGTGCAAGTCGTCTGTACGTCGCAAGGTCCCCTCCCGAGCTGCGCCTGCTCACGGCACGACCACGGTTTGCCCCCCGGCTCTGCTCCTCAGTTGAAGTTCTACCGCGTCCAATCCCATCGTCTCCCCCGACGAGGAAGAACCTAGGCATCAAGAGGAACGCGTGAACCTCAGCCAGGCCGCCTCCTCAAGAAGGCCAGCACGCTCAGGGGCCGCACACCTGCGACTCGGAGGATGACGAGGTATCCGACACCGAACAACACCCCCACCGTCGCGAGCGGAAGGGCCCGCCACACGTCTCCGGCCGGCAAACCGGCGAACACCGTCGGCGTGAACTCTCGCAACAACGCAATGGCCGTCCCCGCACCGAGGGCGGCGAGCGACGCCCGGGACAGCTCCCGCCACGGCATCACGCGGGCGATCCTCGTCACGAGCAGTCCCCCGGGTTGGTCCAGCGCGCGGGGAACGCGGGCCAGCAAGGTCAACTTGCCGATCAGCTCTGCGCTCGCCCAGGCGCAGATGCCGCCCATCATCCCGAACCACTTCACGCCGCCCCAGAGGAGCGGCACGGTCACCAGCGCCTTGATCAGGTACGACTTGAAGATCCACCCCGTCTCGTTGCGCGCGCGGAGCAGCCCGTCCATCGGGAGGATGGCGAGCGCGATGCCCAGCACGCTCACCCGGAACAGCGGAACTGCCGGCAGGAACTTCGCGCCGAACAGCGCGCCGATGAACTCGGGCGCCGCCACGAACAGGAAGGCCGCGGTGGG
>JBAWAM010000891.1:0-2865 GCA_049589315.1 Myxococcaceae bacterium | reverse complement strand
GTCCTCGTGCGTCCCGGCTCCCGAGCACGCCCCGAGCAGCAACGCCGCGGCCACCGCCAACCACCTCATCTCCAGGGGCCGGGGCAAGACAGGTGCCAGCGTCGAGGCGGCTGCGGCGTCGCCCGGGCGACAGGAGCCTGGGAAGCCGGGTTCCCACCGTGGGCAGCGCGTTTCCCAGAAGCGTGATAGGGCGGACGCGAATGGCGAACGAAGGACGCCGGGGACCGGTCCTCTCGCTGGTGTCGCGTGATCGCGACATCGCGTACTACCTGCGCGAGGTCGAGCAGCGGGGTGGGGGGCCGGTGCTCGTGCTGGGAGCGGGGACGGGGCGGATTGCGTGGGAGCTTGCGCTCTCCGGCATCGACACGCTCGCCGTCGATCCCTCCGCAGCGATGTTGGAGACGGCCGAGGCGCGCCGCGCGCAAGAGCCGGAGGAGGGCTCGCGCCGGCTCCAGCTCGTCCATGCCGACGTGCGCGCGCTTCGACTGGAGAGGCGCTTCCCGGTGGTGCTGGCGCCGCAGAACGCGCTCGCACTGATGGCGACGCTGGACGATCTCGACGCCATGCTGGCGACCGTCCGGCATCACCTCGCCGAGAAGGGAACGCTGATCTTCGACGTGCTCAATCCGGTGCGTGAGTTGCCTTCTCCGGATTTCGAGGACTGGCATCCGCTGGAGGGCGTGGAGCCGCCGCGTCCCGTATTCGCTCCGCACCTGCGCGAGCGCAACCGTCGCGACGGCATCGAGGGCATTCGCCGGCTGCGACTGCGCCACTTCAGCGTCGCGGAGATCGATCGGGCGCTCAGCGACGCGGCCTTTGTCCCCACCGAACGCTACGGGAGCTTTACCCGGACCCCGTTCGAGGCGGCCGATCCCATCCAGGTCGTGATCGCCGAGAAAGGGGACAGCCTGCTCTTCCGGACGGAAAAGTAGCCTGCCGCTCGCTCATTCCTCGGGTCCCTCGGCTTCCATTCCGAACGCGAGCTCGAGCAGCTCGAGGAGCTGCTTCTTCGCATCGGGCGTGTCCGCGGTTTTGAGGACGAGCTCGACGGGGAGACGATCCTCGGGAGGGACGGGCTCGGGATCGATCGGGATGCCCTGCTCGTCGAGCTCCTCCACGAGCAGGTCCCCATCCTTGTGGACGGTGTAGCGCCGGTGCATGCGGCGCAGACTTAAATACAGTCCGTCGGCCATGTCGATCGGGCTTCTCACGACGGGGCGAATGCCGGCGCGCCGGACGCCCGTCCAGGCCGGTGCATGTGTCGTCGAGGTTGAGTACAATCCGCCGGCCATGTCGATCGGGCTGTCCCAGTACGCGAAGCGGTTCCTGATGGACCCGACAGCACGTGAGACACACACAGTCCCCGTCTTGCTCTGGGAGTCGGCCGGTTCCGAGGAGCTGCGGGAGCGGCTGGTGCTGGAGACGCTGACGGGGTTCCCTTCGAACCGCCCCCGCACCGGCGACCCGCTGGTCTTCGAGGTGAAGAAGGGCGGAAACAAGGCGAACGCCTTCGCGATGGGGATCACCATCGGGCGCACCGGGGCGAATGACATCGCGATTGATGACGCCAACGTCTCGAGATTCCACGCCTGGATCCAACAGGACGCGCGCACCGGGGAGTGGCAGCTCGTCGACGCGGAGAGCAAGAACGGCACCTGGATCGGACCGCTGCGGCTCGCGCCGAATCGCCCGGAGACGATTCATTCGGGCGCACGACTCCGTTTCGGAAACGTGGAGATGAAATTCCTGCCGCCCGCCGGACTCCTGGCCTTGATCGCGAAGCTGATCGGTCCTTGAACCGTCCCCACCACCGGGGTTACCCAGCGGTGCTGGCGAGGCGCACCAGGCTGCGCCCGTGAGGGGGCGCCGGGGCAGCAACTTCACGGGGGCATGAGCCGCTCGCACGCCGGCCACAGATACGTGCAGCGCGGACGCTCGCCCCGGATTATGAGGCGTCCACCCGTAACCCCATGTCGAGCGCTCCCCAATCTCGTCTCCGCGTCTTCGTCGCCTACGTCGCGTGCTGCGTGACCTGGGGCAGCACCTGGTCCGTGATCAAGATCGGACTGGAGGATTTGCCGCCGCTTCGTTTCGCGGGAATGCGGATGCTCCTGGCGGGCCTCGTGTTGCTTCCCATCGCGCGACCGTGGAGCGGGAAGGTGCCCCGGGGCGACCTCAAGATGCTCGTCCAGGTGGGCCTGCTTCAGATCTGCATCCCGTTCGGACTGATGTTCGTAGGGCAGCAGTGGATCCCGTCGAGTTGGGCGGCGCTGTTGTTCTCCACCTTCCCGGTCTGGTTGCTGCTCGTCGCGAGGATGCTCCTGCCCGGGCACGCGCTGACGCCCTTGAACGTGGTCTCAGCGCTCCTCGGAGTGGCCGGCGTCGCCGTGATGCAGGTGGATCAACTCCACGCGGAGTCGTTCGGTAACGCCGCTGCCGTGGGAGGCGCGCTGATCCTCGCCGCGGCAGCGGTCTCGGGATTCGCGAATGTCCTCGCCCGCAAGCACCTCATGGGCGTGAGCACGGCGGTGGCGGTGTGCGTTCAGACGCTGGTGAGCGGTGTGTTGTTGTTCGCCGCTTCCGTGGTGTTCGAGCGGGATCAACCCAGCCATTGGACCCTCCAGTCTGGAGCCGCCCTGGTCTACCTCGCGCTGGGGGCAACCGTGGCCACCTACCAGCTCCTCTACTGGCTCCTGCCCAGGGTCCCGCTTCCGGCCGTCGGGGCCATCCCGCTGCTCGATACGCTCGTCGCGGTCGCCATCGGCGTGGCCTTCCTCGGTGAGCGCGTGACGCTGACGATGGTCATCGGGGGCGGCCTCATCCTTTTCGGCGCGGGGCTCGCCAACCTCCTCCCCGGAAGCTCGA
>JBAWAM010000890.1:0-3799 GCA_049589315.1 Myxococcaceae bacterium | reverse complement strand
GGCGTGGACCTCGGCGCCCATCCCGATGCGGGCAGGCGCCCACGGGAGCGGGCGCCCTGTCGCCTCGGCGGCGAGCCCCGAGCGCACCAGCATCACCACGCCCGAGGCCACGCCCAACACCCCCGCGGGGATGAAGAGCCACGGGGTGAACGCCGCTCCGGCCATCGCGAACAGGGCGCTGCCTCCGAACAGCCCTCCCCCCACATAGCCCAGCACTGTCTGCGCGACGCGCCTCGGACGCGGGACAGGGGCAAGGTGCTCCGGGCGCAGGTCGGACGGGTTCACGCGCGCACTTCTACCGCGAGGAACGACCTCCCACCACGGTCGCGGCGGCTGTCCACCTCAGGGCACGAAATTGCAAGCAATGTCGCGAAGTTGAGAGGCCCCTCCCACGCGTGCTACGAAACGTGGTCTTCGCGACGGGAGCGCGCCTTCAATGAGTGACCGGTCGGATCTTCCGAGAACCTTCACCGTCTCCAGTATCCCCGCAGTCGTCCTGCCTGAGCCCAGCGCCACGCAGCAGCTCGCGCAGAACCTGGGGTCCGTCCCCGCAGCGCACCCCGAGCAGACCCGCGCTCGAATCGCCGCGCTGGAGAAGGAGGCGCGGGCGCTCGGAGCAGAGCCCGGGGCCGCCCTGCTCTTCCACGAGATCGGGCTGCTCTGGGAGGACCCGCTCCGCAACCCGCGCAACGCCGCGGTCGCCTACCAGAACGCGTTCAGGCTGGCGCCAGGGTTCGTCGGCAACATCCAGGCAGCGCGGCGCCTCTTCGCCGACGTCGGCAACTGGCAGATGGTGGTGCAGCTCATCGACGCGGAGTTGAACGCCGCCCACGGCGACGCCAACCGCGCGCCGCTGTTGCTGGAGAAGGCACTGATCCTCGACACGCGGCTGTCGCGCTCGGAGGAGGCCGAGCGGATCTTGAGGCAGTGCCTGGATGCGCGCCCCAGGGACGTCTCGCTGCTGGTCCAGCTCGAAGCCCACTACGCCGAGAAGAGCGACCACGCCGCGCTGGCGGACATCTACCGGCTTTTCGCGGAGACGCTGACCGACGACGCGCTCCGCGCTCATTACCTGACCCAGGCGGGGTCGCTCCTCGAGAGTCGCCTGCAGCGACCGGAGCAGGCCGCGACGGTGCTGCACGAAGCGTTCGCGCTCGACCAGCGCAACCCGTTGCTGCTCTCGGCGGAGATCCGCATCGCCGAGCGCGACGGCCGGACCGACGACCTGCTCGCCGCCTTGACCGCCGAGGCCGAGGTGCTCGACGAGCACGCCGCGCCCACCTGGCTCCGCATCGCCAAGGTCCACGAGAAGCTCGGTCGTCCGGAGGACGCGCTCGCCGCGCTGCACGCTGCCCGCAAGGCGTCGCCCAACGAGCCGCTGGTCCTCTCGGAGCTCGCGCAGATCTACGAGACGCAGGGTCGGCACGAAGAGCTCGCGGACGTGCTCCTGTCGTGGGTCAGCGCCGTCAGCGACGAGAGCGAACTGGTGGCGATCAACCTCCGCCTGGCCGCGCTGTACGAGGAGGATCTGAAGCGCGACGAAGCCGCGATCGAGCGCTACCGGGCGATCCTCGAGGTCGTCCCCGGACACCAGGCGTCGCTCGCCGGGCTGGGCAAGCTCTTCCACCGTCGGGGCGACTGGCAGCGGCTGGTGGACGTCTTCGACGCGGAGATCGCCGCGCTCGAGGATCCGAAGCAGCAGGCCGCGAAGATGTTCAAGGCGGCGGAGATCCTGGCGGAGCGCCTGGAGCAGAAGGAGGAGGCGATCACCCGGTACAACCGGTGCCTCCAGCTCCAGCCGGGCTACCTGCCCGCGCAGAAGGCGCTCACCCGCCTCTACGAGCGTCAGAACCGCTGGGCCGAGCTCGTCGCCATGTTCGAGCAGGATCTGCTCCAGACCGCCGACCGCGACGAGATGATCCTGACGCTGAACAAGATCGCCTCGATCCACGAGGACCGGCTGGCCAACCCGGACGGCGCGATCGAGTGCCTCAATCGGATCCTCGAGATCAGCGCGGATCACCTCCCGACGATTCGCAAGCTCGCGCGGATCTACGAAGGCGCGGGCCGTTGGCAGGACCTGATCGCGCTGAACGAGGTCGAGGCCACGCTGGTGGGCGACACCAAGCAGGTCCTCGCGCTCAACCACCGCAACGCGGAGATCCTCGAGGAGCAGCTCCGGGATCGGGCGGGCGCGACCGCCGCCTGGGAGCGGCTGCTGGCGCTCTCCCCTTCGTATCTGCCCGCGCTCAAGGCGCTGGGGCGCCTGTATGCGCAGGACGGCCGGTGGGAGGAGCTCATCCGGATGTACCGCGCCGAGGCGGAGATCTCCCAGTCCATGGATCAGGCCGCCGCGCTCATCCAGAAGATCGGCGAGCTCTACGAGCAGCGTCTGAAGAACGAGAACGAAGCGATCGCCTCCTACCAGGAGGTGCTCACGCTCTCTCCGTCGTACTTCCCTGCACTGCGCGCGCTGGCGCGGATCTATCGGGCGCAGCGCGCCTGGGAGAGCCTGGTCGACGTGCTGCGCTCCGAAGCGGCCAACCGCACGGATCCGGTGGAGCGGGCCAACGCGCTCTTCCAGGCGGCCGGCATCTGGGAGCACCAGCTCGACCGCGCGGAGATGGCGATCGAAGGCTATCAGGAGGTGCTGCGGCTGAACCCGGGGCACGCCGCGGCGCTCCGGTCTCTCGAGAGGCTGTACACGCTGCGCAACGACGTGAAGGAGCTGATCGTCGTGCTGGACCGGGAGGCGCAGACCGCCGCCACCACCACGGCGCGCGTGTCGGCGCACCTCAAGCTGGCGCACATCTACCTCGACCGGATGAACGAGCCATCTCGCGCGGCCCGGTGCGCCGAGGCGGCTCTCACGCACGATCCGGCGAACTACGCTGCGCTCAAGCTGCTCGAACGCATCCGCGCCGGTGATCGCGCACGGCGCGCCGAGCTGCGCCTGCGGATTGCCGACGCCGTCAGCGATCGGCGCCTGAACACCGCCCTCCGCTTCTCGGCAGCGACCGATCGCGAGCAGCCGGGCGTGGACAGCGTCCTCGAAGAGCTCCGGCGCGCGTTCGAAGCCAACCCGGGCGACACGCGGCTCGCCTTCCAGGTCGAACGGCAGCTCCGCAAGACGGGAGACTTCGCCGGGCTGGTCGCAACGTGGGAGGCGCGCCTGGCGTTCCAGACGGATCCCCAGGAGCGCGTGGCCCTGCAGATCCGCATCGCCGACGTCGCACACCAGAAGCTCGGCGACCGCGCCCTCGCGCTGGAGACGTATCGGGCCGCGCTGGAGACGGTGCCCCACTTCCTCCCGGCCCTTCAGGGCCTGCGCGAACTTCACCTCTCCGCGGGCGAGCCCGCCGACGCGCGTGCCCTGCTGGAGACAGAGGGCAACACCGCGCACGATTCGGAGGTCGCGATCGAGGCGTGGGTTCGCGCCGGGGAGCTCTCGCGAAGTGAGCTCGATGACGCGGAGGGCGCCATCGCCTGCTTCCGCAAGGCGCTGGAGTTGAACCCCCTGGAGCCCCGGGCCGGCGCCGCGCTGGAGGAGATCCTCTTGGCGCGCGACGGCGCGGAGGATCTTGCGGCCCTGCACGAGACGCGAGGCGAAGCGATGCTCGCGCAGAAGAATCCGGGTCCGGCCGCGACCGAGTTCTTCTCGGCCGCGCACACCTGGTTCGAGCGCGTGGGCGATGCGGCGAAGGCCGACGCGGCCCTGGAGCGCGCGCTCGTGGCGCAGCCGACCCATCCGGGCGCCCTGGAGCTGAAGGCGGAGGTCGCCATCCGCGCGCAGCAGTAC
>JBAWAM010000889.1:0-3993 GCA_049589315.1 Myxococcaceae bacterium | reverse complement strand
GCGGAGGAGAGCCGTCGAATGCTCGGAGGGCTCAGCGGGATGCGGTCTGCTCGTGGGTAACCAGCCAGCGCTCCACCTTCGCCAGCTCCTTCGGCCTTCCGGCCTGGGCGAGCCCGATCGTGTGCGTCCCCTGATCTTCGCTGCCTGGTGCCAGGCCCGCGTGTCGCGCCCACCTTTGAAGCCGATGGGTCTTCCGGGAGGGGACCATGCAGACGACTTCGTTGATCGCTCGCCAGGTCGCACGCCTTGGGCGACGAGAGATCGAAACGATCAGCCACGACGATCGGATCGACCGGATCGCTCGACCGCTCCAGGCCAAGGTCCGCGCGATTTTCCAGATGCGGGCCGGGCGACCGGCACGTGACTTCCTGAATGGCACCTGGCTTGGCCATCCGCTGCACCCGGTGCTGACGGACATCCCCATCGGCGCCTGGACCACAACGACCGTATTGGATGCGGTCACCGCGACAGGCCGCGCGAACCTGGACCGCGGCGCGCGCGTCTCGCTGACCTTCGGCATCGTCGGTGCCGTGGGCGCGGCGCTCACCGGGCTCGCCGATTGGTCCGAGACGGGCAAGGAGCCGCGGCGGATCGGGCTCGTGCACGCGACCCTGAACACGACCGCGCTCGTGCTCCAGCTCGTCTCCTTGATCGGACGCGGGAGGAGCTGGAAACCGAGCAAGCTGTTCTCACTGCTGGGGCTGGCGGTCGCATCCTCGGCGGCGTATCTCGGCGGGAACCTGGTGTACCGACTGGGGACTCAGGTGGATCGCACCGCGTGGTCGGGCGGGCTCCGCAACTTCCGGCCGGCGATCGCCGCCTCCGACCTTCCGCAGAACCAGCCGACCCGCGCCGTGGTCGACGGCGTTCCGATCCTGCTGGTTCGGCGCGAGGACCAGGTCTTCGCCCTGGAAGACACCTGCGGTCATGCCGGCTGTCCGCTGTCCCAGGGGCGGCTCGAGGGAGAGACGATCGTGTGCGCCTGTCATGGATCGACGTATCGCCTGACGGATGGGGCGGTGCTCCGTGGGCCCTCGCCGTTCCCCCAGCCGGTCTTCGAGGTGCAGATCGAAGACGGGGAGATCTCCCTGCGGCGTCGTCCGGTCTAGATCAACCGCCGACCGGCGTGCTCAGGTAGCCGGCCCGCGGAGGCAGTAATACGCGCCGTTCAGCTCGTAGTCTTCCCACACGGGGCAGGTCGGGCATTGGCACTGCTTGCTCGAATCGAGGTCATTGCACTTCGACTTGCCCACCGCGACGGCGCAATAGATGCCCTCGATCACGTCGGATGGTGGAAGGGCGCCGGAGTTCCAATTGATGGTGGCGTTCTTCGCCTTGGCGCAGCCGCTGGACAGGTAGACCGGGCACTTCCCGCACTGGCAACGATCGATGTTCTTCTGGATGTAATCGACCTTCGGCATGGGTCCTCCGGAAAGAGAGGTAAAAATCGCTAGCGGGTGCGGCGCCGACAAGCGGCCGCGGTCGAGAATGGTCGGAAGTGACTACGTCAGTGCCGAACGCGCGCGGTGAGCAGGGGGGCGGCGCCTTGTACCGGGTCTCCGCGTCCGCGCGGTCCTGTTCGTGTCGCAGCCGTCGGTGGACTGAAGCCCGAGTCGGTCACCCGGACTGAGCGGTGATCAGTCCTCGTCCGAGCAGCTGTGCCCCGAGCGCGTAGAAGTAGAGCATCCCCCGCTGCGCACCGAACGGCTCTGCGAAGCGATCTGCCTCGAAGTGTTTCGGATCTTCGCCCAGCAGGATGGCGATCCCGCGGTTGACGCCGACATCGCTGGCTGGAAACGAATCGAGCCGCCTCTGACCTCGCAGCAGTAACAGCGACGCCGTCCACGGGCCGATCCCCCTGATTGCTACGAGCGCCTCCAAGGCTTGTTGCGATGGCAGCGCCTCGATGCTTCGTTCGTCGAGCTCGCCTCGAACGATCGCCCGGGCGATCCCGATCAACGTCCGCCCTTTCGCATGGCTGAATCCGAGTGATCGGAACTGGTCCTCCGTGGCGGAGGCGAGCCGCTTCGCAGACGGGAACGCGTAGTACCGCAGGCCCTCGTGCTCGAGCTTCTCGCCGAAACGCTCCACCATCCGGTTGGTCAGGACCGAGCCCGCATCTAGGCTCAGCTGCTGGTAGGGCACGATGCGACCGAAGCTCTCGAGCAACGTGGCGAAACGGGGCGGACGCATCCCCCGGAGCGACGTGGCGAGCGCGCGCAGCGCCGGAATTCTCCGGAGCCGTCGCTCGATCGCGGTGACGTCCACGTCCAGACCGAGCACGCGCCGGGTGATCGCGACCACCTTCCGTCGGGTGACGGCAGACGGCTCGCCTGCGGGAAAGGAGAGCCGCAACCCGGGTTGATCCACCGTGCCCTGGTTCTCGACGCGGGCCAGCACCAGCCCCTCCTCGGTGCGGTGCAGCCGCAGGAACGCGCCGTCAACGAGGTGATCCAGGAGATCCGTGGGCCGGCGCTGAAGAACCCTCACCGTCGCCTCGAGGTGGAAAGGGCCGCTCACCTCCAACCGCACGCTGCGCATGCGCGAGGGGGTAGCACGCCTCTTCTGCTAAGGGGGGCCACCCCCCGAAACGCCTTTCGCTGACGTTCACCGTTGCGCTGTCGATCTCGTGCGCATCCACCCAGTCCGCTCAACCGAAGGTCGGCCCGCACGACCTGGCTGCATCCTGGAGCTGCCTCCCTCGCGGCGAAGGAGGATTGTGATCGGCGTGCCGGGCCGCGGCTTCGAAGTCCTGTCCTCGCACCTGGTTCGCGTCTAGATCGTCTCAACGGCAGGTGCAGGTGCAGGTGCAGGTGCAGGTGCAGGGGCGCGGAGGCGGCGCAGGGCGGCGAAGGCCCAGACGGCGCCGCCGGCAAAGGCGAGGAGTCCTCCGTTCGCCATGACCAACAGTCCGATGAGCTGCCCGGAGCGATCGAGCTGCTGCTCGATCCCGTAGAGCTTGCGGCCGACTCCGTAGCCTCCGGCGAGCATCAATCCGGTGGAGAAGAGAAATTGGCCGCTCCCGTAGAGGACGCTCATCCGCCGCATCGGGAGTGTGGCTGGATCCGCGGAGACGCAGCCAATCGGGAGGAGCAGGGTGAGCGCCATGAAGGCCAGCGTCACCGCGCCGATGCAGGCGTGATAGTGGCCGGGGATCCGCAGATCCGAGCCGCGGATCAGCGCGCCGTACGCGAAGCCCACGAACATCAGGGCGATGCTCGCGCCCAACGGCCACAGGAGGGCCGGCGACGCCGGTGCCCGCGCCGGCTCCCGGGACCGGAGTCGCCGCACCAGCAGGAGCGCGAGGAACAGCAACACCGGTGGGAACAGGCCCCACTGCATGAGCGCCGTGAAGCCGGACCGGAACCGCCACCACGCGGGGCCCTGCACCACGAGGTAGGCGATCGGCACCATGGAAACGGCGAGCGCCCACCCGGTCCAGCGCAGGTGCGCTCCTCTGTCCAGGTTCCGGCCGGTCCCCCAGGCGGCGAGCAGCGCCCACGCGACGAGGACGAAGGCGACGTTGGCGAACTGCAGCACGTGACCGGGCGCCCACATCAGGATCTCGAGGCGGGCCTCTCCGGCGAACTCCACGGGGACCCGGAAGAGGGTCACGACCAGTGCGAGCAGGGCCAGAAGCACGTACAGCGCGCCGAGCCGCACGAGTCCGCCGCTGGCCGCCAGCGTCGTCGCGACCACCGGCGGAAGCGCGCTCTGTCGGAGGGCAGCGGGCTGACGGTCACCTACAATCCGACCGAGAAGGCTGCGGTCGAGGTAGCTCAGCGCGACCCCGCCGAAGAAGAGTGCGAGTCCCACCACGTAGAGCGGCTGGGTGACCAGCGGCACGTAGTTGACTGAGTGGGGAGTCCCCAGGCCGGGCAACAGCCCGGAGACGAGCAGCAGTGCACCGACGCCAGACATCCACGGCGCCAGAACGGCGAGCCGGCCCGGTGGAGTCGACGCTGCGGCTCGCGACGGATGCAGGTGGAACAG